>CAZCUL010000558.1:0-3216 GCA_964501475.1 uncultured Verrucomicrobiota bacterium
GCCGAGGCCATCCTGCTCAGGGAGTGCCCCGTCATTCCCATTTACTTTTACACACGCGTGCGCCTGATTCGCCCCAGCCTCAAAGGGTGGCATCCAAACATTCTCGATCATCATCCCTATAAATACCTGTATTTGGAGGAATGACTCTCCGGCCGCCTCTCGGCGGAACCGTTGCCCCACTTAGCGACGGCGTAACCGATAAGGAGAAACGCGGCGAATCCCACCGCGCCCAAAATCCAGGTGGAAGGCTTCGGAACCACTCCAAAAAGTTGGACCTCGGCGATCTGCATGCTATTGGCGGTTGGCTCGTCTTTTACCGTCGGAAAGAGAACGAGGTAATTCCGGTAGGCCGTGCCATTGGCGAAAGTAACCGTCTGCGAATTAGCCGGATCCAAGGGGGCCGCTCCACCCATGTTTCGAGTGCTCGGAAGACCCAGGGCACCGCTCGCAATCAGGAAGAAGTCGCTGACCAACATCCCGCTCGAGTTCAGTGGCACTTGCGTTCCGTACACTTCGAAACTCGCGGGATCACGCGCTTCGGCGTCGTTGGCCGTCCAGAGCTGCATCGAATTGACAATCGAGCCGTTCCCTCCATTAAAGCCGGGGCCGACCAAAAAGCCGGTGTTTAACTCGGCGAAGTTGAGATACTTTTGCCCCACCCCATCGATCACATGATCGGGCGATTCCCCTGCCGGAAAAAGATTATCCGTATATACGTTGGGATCGGTAGGGGAGGTCCCGGGGGAAGCGATCAAAATGTTATTTCCATCCCGCCGGACACCAAAGATGGAATCTCCTGGCGCCAAGAAATGCAGACTGAAATGCGGAGCGAAAGTCTCCCGGAGTCTCCCGGCAGCACAGCCCGTCTCATCCCAGAGGTGCGGGACGACTGGAGGTTGCCCGCACTATAAGACGCTGGCGCGGCTTCTTAAGCTTTGGGGCGAAGCTCTCGGAGAGTGCGCCAACGGGCGAACTGGTCGAGCGCGGCGCGGTCAGTTCTCGCGCACTAGGAAAAACCGGGAAGAAGTTCCCGGTGGCGGATCGGACGGCTCGGTAAACGTCAGACGGTAATCGCCGTTGGCTGGTTCACTGAGTGGCGCACCCAGATTCGTCCAAGTCGCAAAATCCTCTGACACCAGGACCTGATAACTTCGACCCAAGGCCGCGCCAAAGGTGAAAGTGATCCGTCCGTTGGCCGGGTCGCGGCTCAGGCTAAGAATGCGCAGATACTGGTCATCGCGGCTGTCGCGCACTTCGTAAACGAGGCCGTTCCCGAGATTGGACAGATAAAGGTTGCCGGCTTCATCTTCGCCAAACGTGGCGACGTTGGCGACGATACCGGGATACGAACGCATCAGCCAATTGGTTCCCTGCCGCTGAGCGGCGTAGGCGCGGCCGCTGAGGTAGTCGGCAAAGATGTAAACGCCCTCCATGCGCGGAAAGCGGCTGCCTCGATACACGTGTCCGCCGGTGATCGAGCGGTCGCCATCGGCGCGCCGAGTTTCCAGTATCGGGGGTGTGGATACGCCCACGGTAATAGCCGTGCCGGTGTTGTGGTCGTGGAATCCTTCGTAGCGGCGCCACTGGTAGTTCAGCCCGCCTGTTCCGGCTGGTTGAAAATCGATTTCTTCGTAGGCATTCTGCCCCACGTCGCCAATGTAGATATCCCCTGTCAAACTGTCGAAAGACCAGCGCCAGGGATTGCGGAGGCCAAGCGCCCAGATTTCCGGAGCCACGGCCGGGTTGCCAACAAACGGATTGTCCACGGGAACCCGGTAGGTGCTCGGGGCCATCACAGGGCTCTCTACATCCAGGCGCAGCATTTTGCCGAGCAGGTTCGTCGGGTTCTGCGCGCGGTTGCCGGGGTCGCCTCCGCTGCCGCCATCACCCAGGGCGAAGTAGAGATAACCGTCCGGTCCAAAATGAACGTCCCCACCGTTGTGATTCTCGTAAGGCTGCGCCAGCGTCAGCAGAATCTCCTCCGAGGCGGCGCTGGCCGAATTGTTCGGACCACTCGGCGGGACCGTCGGAGAGAGATGGAACCGGGACAACACCGTGGCGCCATCGTTCACCGGGGCGCGGCGCGTGTAATCCACGTAAAAATATCCTTTGTTCGCGAAGTCGGGAGGAAAGGCCAGTCCAAGCAGGCCCTGTTCGTTGCCGCCGCCGACAGCCGGACTCCGGACCCGATCACTGATATCCAGAAAGGTGCTCACCACCCCATTGTGCAAGACCCTGATGTGCCCCGCCTGCTCGACGATGAACATCCGGTCATGGCCATCATGCGCAAAGCGAATGGCGACAGGACGGCTGCGAACACCGACGCCTGGCACCTCCACGATGTTCAATTCCGGCCAGGGAGGAGGCGGCACATCACTGGCGACCAGTTGCGGCATCAGGATCAAGTCGCTGCTCCCCAGCGTTTCGTTCATTCCCTGGAGGGCGAGCATATTGGTGCCTTCGTGCAGCGCCGAGAGATGAACGGTAATATCGTAATCCTCAAACACAATCGCCGAGGAATCCGGCCGTCCGTCGGTGGCCATCGAATTCCAGACCGGATTGGCCGGCGCATTGCCTGAACCGGCCACACGGACGCCGTTGATGTACGCCACAAAAGCATCATCGTACTTCATGCGCAAAGTAAGCTGGCGGTAATTGGTGAGGGCGTTTGCGGGCACCGTGAACGGCACCCTCGCCAACACGCTTCCGTTCACATTTCGCATGCTGATGACGTCCAACCCGACCAGGCTTGTGTAATTGGGGTTCGAGGTCGGACTGGCTTCGTAGCCGACGCCGGTCGTCCCGCTCTGCCATTGGCCGATATTGGACGGGTCCGGGACATCCTTCCAGGTGTCGCCCAGGGCGCTTCCGCCATTGGCAACCGATGGCACGAGGGCGCGGGCGGGCGCAAACTCGTCCAGCAGAGTAAAGGTGGCTGCGGACAGGTTAAAGACGCTGCCGACGCCCAGAAGGATTACGCCGGTAAATACAAAACGCGGTTGAATCATGATCGCAGAATTTAACCAACAGTGGGCTGAGGATCAAGACAACGCTTGCTGGTCTTGCTGGTGCTGAGAGCAGCAAGAACTTCATTTTACGCTGAAGCAGTGCTTGCCGCCTGCCGCGTTAGTTTGCCGATCCGTGTGCCCGGTGTTGCGCAACGGAAAAATGGGTTGCATTCGGCTATCGAGATTTGAAGTGTGGACGAAAAGCATT
>CAZCUL010000559.1:0-6796 GCA_964501475.1 uncultured Verrucomicrobiota bacterium
GGGTTCGAGGAGTGGGCGGCGACGGTCAGGCCGGTTGCCGGTGTTTCGAGGTCGCTGACCGTGAAGAGGAGGTCCACGCCAGGGGAATCTTCGTTGATGGTCTGGTTCGATACGGAGGAAATCTGCGGCGCCGTGTTGGCCGGATCCGAGCTGCCCGCCAGAGCGCGGATGTCGCCGGTTGAGAGGGCGGTGCTGTGGAGGCGCACCTCATCGATCAAGCCCGGGAAGAAAATGCCCTGCTCGGTGTTCCCGCCGATTTGGAGCGGGGAGCCGGTGTTGGCGGGCGTGGTGTTGGCGGCGGCGGAGTTTTCGAGAACCCCGTTTATGTAAAGGCGCATGACGGCGCCGTCGTAACTGGCCGCGACGTGATACCATTGGTCTGGCAGCCATTGGGTAGTGGTGGAACTGACGAAGGGGGAACCGCTGTTGAGCACGAACGAGAGTTTCCCGTCGTTGCCCGGGTAATTCATGATCAGCCAATAGGAGAGGAGTTTCTTGAGCAGATCTTTGCGACCGGTCGAGGCGTTGAGCAGTTGCGACGGTTTGAACCAGAAACTGATCGTCAGGTCCGAACCCAAATCGAGCGAGTTGCTGTCGGGGATGTTCACGTGATTGAAGCCGGTGAAGCGCAGGGCACGACCGGATTTGCCCGCGACGCGTTCCGGAGCGTTGACCAGCACCCCGTGATTGCGGCCGGTGACGTCGAGAGCGGCCGTGCCGGTTGTTTCATCAAACTTCCAGTGGCTGATCAGGCTGGGTGGAGGCGGAACGTACTCCTCGACTGTGACCGTGAGACTGCTGGACGCGCCAAGGTGGCCATCGTGCACGGTGAGTGTAATGAGGGCGGTGCCGGTTTGGTTTGGAGTGGGTGTGATGCGGAGAGTTCGATTTGTGCCCGAACCGGACAAGGTTAAGCCTGCCTGCGAGATCAAATTCGAATTGGATGAAGCGGCTGTGAGCGTGAGCGCGGAAGCGTCGGTTTCAAGGTCGCTGATGATTACTGGGAGCAGGTCCGAGGGAGTATTGCTGCTGAGGTGCTGATCGGCAACGGGTGAGATGACGGGAGGATCGTTGATTGGATGAACCGTGAGCAGAAATGAATTCGTTGTTCGACCGCCGTTGCTGTCGGCAACGATTACGCTGATCTGCGAAGCGCCGAACTGGTTGGACAGCGGAGAGAGAGCGAGGGTGCGGTTGGAGCCCGCGCCGCCCAGATCGATGCGGTTGTCGGGCAGGAGAGATGGATTGGACGAGCGGGCAGTGACGAAGAGCGACGCGGCCGGAGTTTCGGCATCCCCTACGGTGAAGGAAATCGGGCCGGTGCTCTGGTCTTCGTCCAATGTTTGGTCAGACAAGGTGGAGAGGGTGGGCAAAGTGTTGTGCACCGGAGTATCGGAAGCGAGCTTGACGACCCACCAGTCGGCCAGGCCGATTCGCGGAGCGGTTTTATTGCCGCCGACATCCGAGTAAGACTGGCCGCCGAGGAGATAGCCTCCATCGGAGGTGAGGCCGAGCGCACTGACGACATCGACGTCCGCGGCGCCGGCCGAAAAGTCCCAGAGTTTATTTCCGAGGGCATCGATACGCACCACCCACATATCCACCGCGCCGTAATTAGGGGCGGTCTTGTTGCCACCCGCGGAGAACCCGCCGGTGCCAGTGGCCAGAACGAAGCCGCCATCGGGCAACCGATGCAGGGTGAGAGTATCCATGAAGCCGTCATGGCCGCTACCCCCGTAGCTGCGGTCCCAGAGCTTGTTGCCAGCGGCATCGATGCGAACGACCCAAAGATCCACGCCACCGAAGCCAGGGGTGGTTTTGCTGCCGCTAACGGGCGAATCGGAATAGCCGGCGAGGAGGAATCCGCCGTCATCGGTGGGAACAGCACCGTAAAGATCGTCGGTTGACCATCCGCCGTAGGTTTGCTCCCACAACTTGTTGCCATTGCTATCGAGGCGAATCACCCAGTAATCGGGGCCGCCATTGTTGCCGCTGGTTTTATTCCCGCTGGCGCCGACGGAGCAGGTCCCGCCGACAATGAATCCGCCATCAGCGGTGACTTCCAGGCTATGGAGAAAATCGTCGTAGTTGCTGCCGAAGGTGCGGTCCCAAAGAGGATTTCCGCTGGCATCGATGCGAATGATCCAGAAGTCCTGGCTGTTCCAGCCGTAGTTCGGGCTGGTTTTGTTGCCGCTGGTGGAGGAGTTGGAGGTGCCGCCGAGAATATATCCGCCGTCAGGCGTTTCCCGCATGACGTGCATGGTTTCCCCGCCGGTGCCGCCGTAGGTGCGTTCCCAAAGTTTGTTGCCGCTGGCATCGGTTCGGACTACCCAGAAATCGCGCGGACCGAAGGGAGCTGCGGTCTTATTGCCGTCGGCGGGAGACTCGGAGTATCCGGCCAGGAAGAAACCGCCGTCGGGGGTTTGGCGGAGACCGGCCATGCGATCGTATTGGGTTCCGCCATAGGACCGGTCCCAAAGCTGATTGCCACTGGCATCGGTACGGACCAGCCAATAATCATAATTCCGGACAGTGGGGGCGGTCTTGGTCCCGCCCGGGTCCGAGATGGAGCGGCCGCCAAGGACGTAACCGCCGTCGGCGGTTTGCTGGACGCAGTGGAGGATGTCATTGAGCGTACCGCCATAGGTGCGCTGCCACTGGATGAGAGGAGGCGCTGGCTGGCTCCAGGCGCTGGTGACCAGCACGCTCCAGACAGATCCTATTGCAAGAACAACACATCTTTTCCACATGGATAATCCAATTCCTGATTGATACGTAAATCCCCCCTTTAGACCGAGGCCCCAAAAGAATAAACGACCGCGACTGCCGCACCATTGTGACTTCTACGGACGCCAGGGGCCTAAAACTACCTCCAGGAACCCTCGGAAATTACGAGGCGCTCTGAACGCTCAATTTTCCTGCCTGATGTTCTCGCCGCTTTCAACCGCGCGCTGCGGCCACCATCATGGCCCATGACGAGGCCCTCTTTGGCTTGCTCTTTGACTCTCGGTCCGACCAGCCCAGGCCCGGCGAGAAAATCCGCCTCGACCTTTTGTGGCAAGAAAATTACGGGCAAGAAAATGGGAAGCTCAAGTTCTGCCCTCAGGTCCGGGTTCGCACTCGCGTCTTCACTGCCCGGTTCCCAGCCGCCATACTGCGAAACAGTTCCGGCAAATCTTCCAGGCTTACTTCGCCATCCACAAAGTCGGCCGCCCGCACGACGCCCCCTTCGATCAGCTCGAGGGCTCGACGAATTGTCCGCGGCGTGTGATGAAAGCTCGCCACGAGTTTCAAGCTCGAATAATGCATCAAGGCAGCATCGAGCGGCACAGTGGTTCCGGTCGGGCACCCGCCAAAGAAGTTTACCAAGCCGCCCTTGCGCACCAGACGCAGAGCCCCCTTCCATGTCTCCGGACGGCCTACAGCTTCAATGACCACGTCAAAGGGCGCTCCACCCTTTTCGGCGAGTGCTTCCTCCAGTCCCACGCTGCCGGTGACGTCGATGGTCTCCGTTGCGCCCAACTTCCGCGCTTTGGTCAGCCGGTTCTTTCCGCGGCCGGCCAAAACCACGGTCGCGCCGGCATGCCGGGCCAGGGCAACAAACATCAGTCCGATGGGTCCGGAGCCGATCACGAGCACGCGGTGGTCCGCTCGCAATCGCGCATCCTCGACTCCCAAAACCGCACAGGCCAGGGGCTCGATGAGAGCGGCATCCACAAACGGGGTTTCCTCCCCCAATCGCAGCAGATTTGTTTGAACCAACCGCGCTGGCACGACAATCGATTCCGCGTAAGCGCCGTTCAGGAACAGCAGGTCATCGCAAAGATTCTCCCGGCTTCGCTGGCAGAAGAAACAACGCCCGCATGGAGCAGAGTTTGCCACGGCCACACGATCGCCCACCTTCCAAGCGGCAGCGGCGGCGCCCGCCGAGGTTTCAGCAATGACCCCGGATAACTCATGGCCGAAAACCGCCGGGGGCGAGATCATCCTGGCGTGGTAACCGCGCTTGAAAACTTTCAGGTCGGTCCCGCAAGTCAACGCCGCTTCAATCTGAATGCGAACCCCGCCCTCGGGAAGAACCTGCGCAGGCGCTTCCTCCACCCGCAAATCTTCCTGGCCGTAAAGGACAGCCGCTCTCATGGCACCCGCCATTTCGCCGAGGTTCCGAGCCAGATCATCACTTCAGATACTTGACGGCCAGAAACCCGGCGATGCCGAGCAAGAGCAGGCCCCAGGCGAACCAGTCAAAATACTTTTCAATCAGCGCCTTCACCTTCGGCCCAAAGACAAAGATAATTCCGGCGACCAGGAAAAACCGCGCGGACCGACCAATCAACGAAGCGAACACCAGCGTCCAGAACGACACCTGAAAGACGCCGGCTGCGATGGTGAAAACCTTGTAGGGAATCGGGGTGAAGGCCGCGGTCAGAATCGCGACAAATGCGTTTCGCTCATAAAGGCCGGCCACATGGTCGAATGCGCTCTGCGAAAAAATGTAGGGAATGAACAGGCCGCGCACTGCCTCCCACATGCCCCATCCGATCGCGTAACCAAGCATGCCGCCCAGGACGGAGCCCGCCGAGCAAATCGCCGCAAAGCGAAGGGACTTTTTGGGCGCGCCCACGCAAAGCGCCAGCAACAAAACGTCCGGTGGGATAAGGAAGAAGCTCGATTCGATAAATGCCAATGCGAACAACGCCCATTGTCCACCCGGACGCTCGGCCCAACCGATCGTCCAGTTGTAGAGCCGGCGCAACCAGTTTGGACGGGGCAGAGGCGATTCAGCCGATTTCGCGAAACTCATGGCCGCTCAGTGGACTGGAAAAGAGTGCGGGCGTCAAGTGACTGGCCAGACAGCCAGACGGCCCAGGAATTCTCATTTTGCGGAGCGCGGCTGTCCCCAGCAGCACGAAAGAACTTGCCTGAGCCCTGGAAGGATTCTCCCGCGTCATCGCGCTTCCCATCTGCTGCGGTGGAGGACAGCCGCGCTCCCGATTGAAAGGAGAATTGTTGCAGACGGCCGGGTGGCGTGGCGCGGCGCCCGCTCCCGGGTACAGTGGCTTTTGGCGCCCGCCAACCGGGTGTTAAGCCGCGTGGCTGCCGCGATAGACCCGCGGGACCCGATAGCTGATGCTGGTCAGGACTTCCCACGGGATGCTGTCGCACCACGTCGCCAGTTCCGCTGCCGTAATCTCATCGTTGTCCTGGCGCCCAATCATTACAACCTCATCTCCCGAAGAGATCGTCCCGAGCGGCGTAACGTCCACCAGGGTTTGATCCATGGTGATCCGTCCCACCACCCGGCAACGTTGTCCGCCAATCAAAACCTCGGCGCGATTGCTGCCGTTGCGCAGGTAACCGTCGCCGTAGCCCGCCGTGATCGTGGCTACACGCATCGCTTGGGGCGCAACAAAGCTTCGCCCATAGCTGAGCGCGGCGCCGCACGGAACATCTTTCACCAGGCTGACCCGGCACTTCAGCGATAGCGCCGGCCGCAATTGGCCTGGGACTTCGAACCCTCGGCTGCGTTTCCCTGGAGGAACAATGCCGTAAACAAGCAGACCCGGCCGGACGGCATCAAAAGTCGTTTCCGGTTCAAAGAGAATTCCGGCGCTGTTGTTCGCATGAATCATCGCGTCTTTCGCCAGTTCGGCCGGCAATGATTTCAGCGCGCCGACAAAACAACGGCGCTGTTGCTCGCTGAATCCCTCGTCATCCTCGGCGCACGCGTAATGCGTGTAGAGGCCCATTAAGTGCAGATGGGGAAGCTCGCGAATGATCCGAAGCAGTTGGCCCGTCTGCGCAGGATCGGCGCCGAGCCGTCCCATGCCCGTATCGATTTTCACATGGAGCAGCGCGGTTTTCCCAACCCGCCCGGCGATCTCTGAAAAGTGGCGCGCCTCATCCTGGGTCGAGACAGTTGCCATGATTCGATCGCGGACCATTCCCTCCCTCTCTTCCGGCAAAGAGGCGCCCAGCATCAAGGCCGGCCAGCCGCTGCCCACGCTGCGAATCGCCTGCGCCTCGGCCAGGTTTGCCACCCCAAACAGGTCGGTGCCGCAATGCATCAGCCAGCCGGCAATTTGTTTCAAGCCATGCCCGTACGCGTCCGCCTTTACCACGGTCATAATGTTCACACCCGGACCAACCCTCTGCCTGATCCAGACAAGGTTTTGTCGCAAGGCCGCCAGGTCGATCTCGGCCCAACAGCGGTGAAAGGGCGCTGCCATCAATTTCCACCTTAAGACCGAGCATGGCCGGAGCCAAGGCAGCCGTCCGATGAGAGGCCTTGCCCGCCGAAAACAAGCGGCATGTCTGTTGCTCAACAGTGTTCCAACGGATCGAATGCGATCGACTGGATATGTACAGCAAACCTTACATGGTCTTCACCTACTACGCGGGGCGCCCTCTGGGCGGCATGAAGGATTATCTGGACTCTTTCGATTCCATCGAGGAAGCCCTCGACAATCTGCTCAAGGAAAAGGATCGCTACTACCAGATTGTCGAGACCGAGAACTTCGAAATCGTCCGCGAAGGGCTCACGCTCTACAAAGACTTTTCAGCCGAAGGTTTCGAAGAAGACGGCATGTTCGAGGGCGAAGATGACCCTTCCGAACCGTGGTAATCCGTTCTCCGCGAAAACACCGCGAAGAACCTGATTGAGCCTTATCCGAGCCCGCCCGGCCAAGGCCGCCGCCCCTGCCCTTCCAATCAGAAACCGGGGTCACTTTATGCCGAGCGGCACCCTTTCCGTGCCGGTTCCGAAGCAGCAATTCTCTCCCTGAAACTGGTAGGG
>CAZCUL010000560.1:0-7858 GCA_964501475.1 uncultured Verrucomicrobiota bacterium
GACTCAACAGTGTGTTCAGTGCCGTGAAGCGCAAAGCTCGCGGCTACCGCAACACCAAATACATGATTGCCATGCTCTACTTCGTCGCAGGCAAACTGGCTATACCTACACTCCCCGGCCACTCAAAGTAGCGAGGAACCAACCTTTGCCGTCTGCTTATGAATATCAAGCGGCTTATCTATTTCGAGTGTGGCATCTCCATAATCCACAACTTCCACTTCGTGTGAAGGTGGTTCCACAAACCCCTGGAAGTTTTGATCTCGAAAGAGGGCATAGAAGCGAGCATAGGGATGCTCAACGAAGTATGCAACACACATCACTTCCGATGTGGAGTGCGGAACCGTGAACTGGTGCCGTCCTTTGTCACCCAGTATCTTACGCGCTTGGGCGAAGGTGACGCCTGGCCTGATTCTCTCGAGGCTTGCAACATCCACGGCGTAACGTGCGGACAAATCGATTTGTTTCCCCCTTTCTGACCCGGATGGTTTGCAGCCCATGACGATTGCAACAGTCCACAATGTCGTTAGCCAAACCACAGTCTTCGCGAACAACCGCACGCAGTGACATGCCATATTCGCCTCAATATTTTGTGCAGTGATCCATGTGTAGACTCTTAGGGTCGTTGAAGAACACAGCAAACAATTTTGCTCACAACGGATAGCCAGCTAGCAGCGGTGCATCCGTTGTCGTGGTAACACTTGTCATGCTCAGCACAGCACTCAAGAACCGCGGGAGATTCGAATATCAAAGGCACGAAGTCACAGCCGGGACAGTCCAAGCCGAGCGGATCAAAACCGGAGGATGGGATTGTTGAATACGAACGTGTAGAGAGGCCCGTTCTCCTTCTCGACTTCATGAAGCAGCAGATGGGAAGCGCGATGACGCGGGAGAATCCCCAGGGGCCCTTTCGAGTCCGTTCGTGCTGCCGCTGGGGACAGCCGCGCTCCGCAAAATCAGACTTGCTGACATTCATACGGCACTGTCCAGGACCTCCTCGCGAAGATCGATGGACAGATGAAGACCAGGATAAAGATCTTCCAGCAGGAATTTCCAGAGCCGGGCAGACGGCAGCAAATCGGGATCGCGCAGGGGCAATACGCCCGCGACCGCTCTTGCCACTTCGGGATCTCTGCACAAGGCGTAGAGGCGTTTCCAATCATCAGTGCTGCCCCGCTGGACCCAGTTCAGGTAAGTCAGTGGCGTGAAGCCGGTAGTGCTGCGATTCTCGTTCATCGTATTCCTCACTGAAAGCCCCCGCCCATGACCTGAGGCAATCGGCCTTCTGCGACTACGCGTGCGAAATCCGCTTCTTCCATAAGGGCAAAGATAGGCGTGTCGCTCCATATTGTCAGCGCAGAAGCGATCCTCTTCGAACCAGGGCCTCACGCGCAGTTCCACGCTCCATACCGGAATCCCTTCGCCAAGGATATACCAAGGATATAATCTCTCGGGACGGAAAGAGGAGCGTCCGGCTCAAAGCTGAACTCGTTCGAATCCATGTCATTCGCGCGTTACAAATTCGTCCAGATTCAACACGGTGCGGCTTAAAGCCACCAGCGTGGCAACCTTCGCCGCGCGCGCCGGCTCGACATCCGAAGAACCGCCCACGATCTCCGCAGCCCGTTCGGGATTCGCCTGGCAGAGCCGGTGTTGCGTCTCATAAAAGCTCAAGAGCCGTTCCAATTCTTCCGCGGCGGGCGGGCGGGCCAGACAGACCTCGAACAAGCGTTGCACTTGCGCCTCTTTCGTTCCTTCATTAGCCAGCCGCCTCCCCAGGGACTGCGCGCACTCGAAGAAGACGGGATCATTCCACAAAGTGAGTGCCTGTAATGGCGTGTTCGAACGCTCGCGCCGCGTGCAGGTGACATTGCCGTCCGGGGCGTCAAACATCGCCAGCATCGGATATGGCACCGTTCGCTGTAACAGGATGTAAAGGCCGCGACGATACTTGTCACCGCCCTTGCTCTCCGGCCACTTCACCGAATTGGCATATCCCAGCGCCGCGATATCGGCGGGCAACGGCGGGCGAACACTCGGTCCGCCAATGGTGCGATCCAAAAGGCCGCTCACAGCCAGATGAACATCGCGAACTGTCTCAGCCTCCAGACGAAAACGATTCTGCCGCGCAAACAGCGCATTATTGGGATCGCGCTCGAACAATTCGGGTCGAATAGCGGAAGATTGGCGATAGGCGGCCGAGGTCACGATCAGTTTGATCATCGCCTTCTGACTCCAGCCACTCTCGCGAAACTCGCAGGCCAGCCAGTCGAGCAAGGCGGGATGGGACGGCTTTTCGCCGCGTGAGCCAAAGTCCGCTTCGCTCGTCACCAGGGCCCTGCCGAACAAATGTTGCCAGATGCGGTTCACGATCACGCGGCTCGTCAGCGGATTCTCCTCCCCCACCAGCCATGAGGCGAGATCGAGCCGGTCGGGCGACCCGGAACGGTCCGGTTTCCGGCGCGGCTTGAACTCGTGCAATACCGACGGCACGCCCGGCTGGACTTGCTGGCCCTTGCGAAGAAAGTCGCCCCGAACGTGGACGTGCGTCGGGCGCGTCTGGTCGTTTTCAACCAGGGCCATCACCTTGGTCGGATCGAACTTCGGCTCATTCTTCGAATGTTTCTCCAGTTGCTCCTTCAGTTTCTCCGCCGCGGCCTGCTTTTGATCGCCAGAGAGAGCCTCCAACTCCGCCTTCAATCGGGCGTCCTCCGATTCCCACTCCGCTTTCGCCCGTTCGTATTGGACGATCTCTGAAGGCAGCGGCGCGGGAAGGTCGGTCTCGGACGCATTGTTGAAGAAGGCAAAAAGTTCGTAGAACTCGCGCTGTGTGACAGGATCGTACTTGTGATCGTGGCATTCGGCGCAAGCCATGGTCAATCCGAGCCAGACAGTGCCGAGCGTCCCCACCCGATCCACCACCGCTTTACAGCGAAATTCTTCCTGGTCCACACCGCCCTCCTTGTTCGTGAGCGTCTGTCGTTGAAATCCCGTGGCGGTCTTCTGAGGCAGGGTGGCGTTCGGGAGAAGGTCGCCCGCGATCTGCTCGACGGTGAATCGGTCGAAGGGCATGTCGTCGTTCAATGCCTGGATCACCCAATCGCGATAAAGGTAGGCGTAGGGACGCACGGAGTCCTTTTCGTATCCGTCGCTATCCGCATAGCGCGCCTGGTCCAGCCAATGGCGCGCCCAACGTTCGCCATAATGCGGCGAACCGAGCAGCCGATCCACCAGCGCCTCGTAAGCGTCCCGGCGCGGGTCATTCACAAACGCCTTCACTTCGTCTGGTGCCGGCGGCAATCCCGTTAAATCCAGGCTCAGACGGCGAATCAGCGTTCTGCGCTCCGCCTCAGGCGAAGGTGAAACATTCTCCCTTTCCAATCGAGCGAGAATGAACGCGTCAATCGGATTGCACACCCAGGTGATGTCTTCAACCCGTGGAATCTCAGACCGCTGCGGAACCTTGAAGGCCCAATGATCGACGCCCGGCCTCGAATTGCCGCCGGATCGTTCCCGCGAAGCCAATTCGCTGTCCGCCCGCGCTATGGCCGGCGTCAGAAGTCCAAAAATCAGAGTTGCCTGGAACAAGGCTTTCATCGCTCGAACCACTATAGGTACCGCCTGAGAGCCGGATGGCAACCCCGGATTCCCGGGCAATTCGCGAAGCGTCTTGGACTGTCCACCCTCCGCAGTAGTGCTACGGAGGACAGGTGGTAGTCCTCTACCGCCTTTCCCAACGGACTGAGCGATCCGGGGTTGATTCTTTCCAACCGCAGCGCTACGGATTGACCATCATGTTCGGCGCGGAACAGGAGCATTTGGCCGAACTCGCGCGAACAAGTCCGCTTTCAGAACCACGACCAGGCACATCAGCGGCAATAAACCGACCGGGCACTCGGAATATGAGCCAGCTCAAATCTATCATCTGCCAATTCTTCAAAAGCTCCGCGCTCAACTCGGCGGCCGCGCTCGCCCTTACGTCCTGGCTCGCCGCGGAAGCCTCACTCTGGGCGGCGCCAGCCACAGGACCGCTGCGCATTCACCCTGCCAACCCCCGCTACTTTACCGACGGCGCAAAAAGTCCCGACGGCTCTCTGAAAGCCGTTTATCTGACCGGCTCGCATACCTGGGCGAACCTGATCGATCGCGGTCCCAGTGATCCGCCGCCGGTGTTTGACTTCGATAGCTACCTCGATTTCCTGCAGAAGCATCATCACAATTTCATCCGTCTCTGGAGCCGCCACGTGACCTGGTATCACGACTACGGCGAGCAGGAACTGCATGCGGCGCCGCTTCCCTGGGCGCGCACGGGTCCGGGTAATGCCCTCGACGGCAAACCGAGGTTCGACCTGACGAAGTTCGATCCGGTTTACTTTGAGCGGCTGCGAAGGCGCGCGAGCGCGGCGGGCCATGCCGGGATTTACGTTTCCATCATGCTGTTTGGCGGTTCGTATGAGTGTCGCGGCGGCTGGCGCGGCCATCCGTTTAACGCGCGGAACAACATCAACGATCTGGATGGCGATCCAAACGGAGACGGGAATGGATTGGAGTCGCAAACACTCGCCCTGCCCGCGATCACCCGCCTTCAGGAACGGTACGTGCGCAAGGTCATCGACACGGTGAACGATCTCGACAACGTGCTTTACGAGGTCTCGAATGAGAGCGACGGATCGAGCCAGGAATGGCAGTACCACCTCATCCGGTTCATTCACGATTACGAGGGGGCGAAGCCGAAGCAGCACCCGGTCGGGATGACTGCTCTCTACGTGGACGACCCGAAGGAGAACCATCGTTTGCTCTCCGCCAGCCCGGCAGAATGGATCTCTCCACTGACCGACGCGCGCGGCGTCCGTACCATCGCGGCGGCTGATGGCTCGAAGGTCAGCCTTGTGGATTCCGATCACTGGTTTGTCGCGGAGATCTACGGCGATCCGGTTTTTGGCAGAGAGTGGGTTTGGAAAAGTTTCTGCCGCGGGCATAATCCGATCCTGATGGAGCACTTTCCCCCGCGCTCCTTCGTGCAGAGCGTTTATCCATTGACGCCTGATGATTCCGGCTACATGGCTGCGCGCAACGCGATGGGCCGGACGCGGCGTTTCGCGGAGCGGATGAACCTGGCCGCGATGACGCCCCGGCCAGAGTTGTCCTCGACGAAATATTGCCTGGCTGATCCCGGCAACGATTACATCATTTACCAGCCTCGAACCGGCGAGGCATTCTCAGTGGAATTGAAGGCGGGAAGTTATGAGGGCGAATGGTTTGATCCGGCCAAAGGCGCCAGAGCGGACGCAGGCCGCATTGAATCGGCTGGCGGCGGCCAACCGTTCCAGCCGCCGTTTGACGGGGACGCAGTGCTCTACTTAAAAAAATCAAGGCCATGACCAGAACAGTGCTTGCCATAGCGGGGGCCGCGGCCCTGTTCAACGCCGGGGCAGCTCACGCGCGTGACTATCACATTGCCGTCACCGGAAACGACAATCACACGGGCAGCAAAACAGAGCCGCTCCGTACCATCCAGAAAGCCGCCAGGGCGATTGGCTGGATCATCATTGAAGGCCCCTGAAGAACAGAAGCGGCAAACCCGGTAGGGCGAAGCATCCCTGCTGAGCCGCTTCGGGAACCATCGCGGCTGCGGCTCGCTGAGGACGGACTCGCCCTACCGGCCTTTCGGCCTTCCGCCTTTCCGGAAACACGAAGGGGCGTACCGGAAGACAATTCTTTCTTCTACCCGGCGCATACGATTGCGCCCAACGCCGGGATGAGGCTACGCTCGCCTGGCCTGCATGAGTTGGTTGCTGATCCAAAACAGTCTCCTCATCGCCGTGTGCACATCCGTGCTCGCCAGCGGGGCGGGCTTTGTTTGCGGACTTTGGACGGCGGCGCTTCCAGGCCATTGGCGCAAGCTGGTGGTTGGCCTGGCCATCCTGGCGGTGGCAATGCCTCCGTTTCTGATCACCAACTGCTGGTTGGATTTGCTGGGGTGGACCGGGAAATGGAAACCGTGGCTGCCGGTCAATTTGTATTCCCCGGCGGGCGTTGTATGGCTGCTGAGCTTGTGGCTCTGGCCGATCGGGTTCATCGCCGCTCTCAGCGCCTGGACCCAGCTCGAATCGGCTCTGCTTGAAACCGATCCCGCTTTGACCGGTGCGGCGTTGATCCGCTGGCTCCTTTGGCCGATGGCGCGTCCGGCGATGGCCATTGCCGCCCTGCTTACGTTTGTCCTCGCTTTGAACAATTTTGCCGTTCCGGCCATTTTGCAGGTGAAGGTGTTTCCGGTGGAGGTCTGGATCCGATACAGCACCCGGCTGGACCCGGCCGCGGCCTGGGCCTTGAGCTGGCCTCTCATCCTCGCCCCGCTCGGGTTCCTGCTTGTGCTTTATCGAACGCGCCGGACCAGGGTGAAATGGCCGCGAACCGGAGGCCTGGCGTCCGCTCGATCCTTTCGCCGCCAATTAGGCCGGGCCTGGTTCGTCGCGGCAGGCGTCGTTAGTTTGTTTCTGTTGCTGCTGGCCGTAGCCTTGCCGGTCAGTCATTTGGTGACGGCATCCCGCACCTGGATGGAATTCGGGAGCGCGGTGCAGGCCGGGCGGCAGGCCGTGGCTAATTCGTTTTTGTTCGCTGCTGCTACCGCATGCGCGGTTCTGGGATTCGGACTGGCAAGCTGGCGTTTGCCAATCGGGGGCGGACTCTGGTTGCCGCTCATGGCGCCCGGCGTTCTGCTGGGCGTTGCTGCCATTCAATTGTTCAATCAACCTGGCCTCGGCTGGTTTTATGGCGGCACAGGCATCGTGATTCTGGCTTTCGGCGTTCGTTATTGCGGTCCGGCGTGGAACTTCGTTTCACACGCTCTTCGCAGGCTGGGCGGGGAATTGACCGATGCCGCGCGCGTCGATGGCGCGTCGCGCTGGCAGATGCTCCGATACGTTCAACTGCCGCAGGCAGCGCCGCAAGTTGCCGCGGCCTGGTATGTCACCTACCTGCTTTGTCTATGGGACGCCGAAACCCTGCTCCTGATTGTGCCGCCGGGTGGCGAAACCATTGCCTTGCGGGTTTTCAATCTGTTGCATTATGGGCATACTGGCCAGGTGAACGCCCTTTGCCTGGTTTTGCTGCTGCTGGCCGCGGCGCCACTGTCTCTTTGGTGGATCGGGCAGGTATTGCGGAAACGCGCCCTGGCAGCATTGGCCTTGATGACGGTGGCGGCGGGCAGCGGCTGCGAACGAAGCGGCCTTGAGAAGCCATCTTTAGAAAGCCGGTTGTTCGAGCGGGTCGAGATCATCGGCAGGCGCGGAACCGGTGCCGGCGAACTGAACAAGCCCCGATCCGTTGCTCTGGACCGGCAGGATAATCTGTACGTGGTGGACGTGACCGGGCGCGTCCAAAAATTTTCCCGCGACGGCGAATACCTGATGGGATGGCAAATGGAGGAGACGGACCTCGGGAAGCCCAAGGGCATGTGCCGGGACGCCGCCGGAAATATTGTGGCGGTCGAGCCGCACTACGCCCGGATAAATCACTTTACGCCGGCCGGGCGTCTGGTGGCGCACTGGGGCGCGCGCGGCACCAATGGCGGGCAACTTACTTTTCCGCGCGCCGTAGCCGTCAACTCCGCCGGCGACATCTTTGTCAGCGAATACGGCATGATGGATCGAGTGCAGCAATTTACCGCAGCGGGCGAACGTTTTATCCGCCAATTCGGCGAACGCGGCCATGGACCGGGCCAGTTTAACCGCCCGGAAGGTCTGGGAATTGACCGCGCCGGCCGGCTTTATGTGGCTGATTCGTGCAACCACCGCATTCAGGTCTTTTCGCCCGAGGGCAAATGGCTGCGCAGTTACGGCCGCGCCGGCGCCGGACCCGG
>CAZCUL010000561.1:0-2639 GCA_964501475.1 uncultured Verrucomicrobiota bacterium
GCAAGGTGTTTTAACTCGACGCTGGCGTTTCCGAACTCGGCCACTTCGCCAAAAGGGACCCGTTGAATGGTGTAACCGGGCAGGCCAACGGGATTGGACATGGCCGCAGGGTATTGGACGGTGAGTGAATTTCCGGATTGCGTGATCGTGATTGACGACAAAGCAGTGGCCTCGACCGCCGGCGCCGCGCGGGGAGGTCCCAGAAGTTCCTCGTAAGTCTTCGAATCGCGTGCGGCGTTGGGATCACTGAAATAGCCGTCGGAACGGAAAAAGAAGACGCCGGCAACGGCGGCGAAGAGCAGGACAATGACAACAGGAACCCAAATCCAGCGCACTCGGCGCCGCCGGGGATCTGCGGAAAGCAGGGTGGCCTCTTCAGTCATGGGCGGTTTTGAACTTAGGAGAGGGCATGAACACCAACGAGCTTTGCGCACGCAGGGAATGATGAAGCCCGGCGCCTCTCCAGCCCTTCGGCGATCCACTTCGTGCGGAGGGACGCGGAAGAAGGCGATGCCGCGCTCCGGACTGCGGCTGGCGGACTGCCGGCTGTTCTCAGAGCTTCCTTCGAGAGCCGCTTACTTGGCCGGGTCCTGTTCTTTCTTCGGCTCGGGTCTTCGACCGCGCTTCTCGGTTTTAACGCCCTTTTCCTGGGAATCAGTCCGGGCTTCGGTCCTGGGCCCGGTGCGGGTCGGTTGTTTTCTTCTTCCTTCGCGCGAATCGCGCGGGCGGCCGCGGCCGGATTGTTCCCGCTGTTCATTGGCTGGGGTGGGTGGCTGGGGCAACGGCGTGCTGCTCTCCACTTTGACTTTCAGGGTTGCGGGCACTTGAGGGTGCAACCGGAGTTCCACTTCGTGCTCGCCCAGGGTGCGAATGGGATTATCCAAATGGATCTTTTTCTTTTCCAGGGTGATTTCAAACTGCTGATGGAGCTGGTCCGCAATCGTCCCTGCGGTCACCGACCCGAACATTTTCCGATCATCACCTGTCTTGACCATGATGACCGCGGTGAGCTTGGAGATGCTCTTGGCCAGTTCCGACATGGCGTTGAACTCGTGGGCTTCCCGCTCCGCCCGGCGCTGGCGGAGCACTTCAAGGCGGCGCTTGTTGGCTCCGGTTAAAGGAATGGCCAACCCTTGCGGAAAAAGATAATTGCGCGCGTAGCCGGAAGATACTTTCACCTGGTCGGATTCACCGCCCAACCCGGCTACGTTCTGGATAAGGATGACTTCGGTTTTTGCCATAAAAGCGGTTGCTGGTGTGATTGGTCCCGGTGCGTCCGGGCGCATTAAAACGGAACATCATCCTCCTCGCCGGGAGGAGCTTCGGTCTCCGGTCCTGAACTGGCTGGTTCGGCCGGAGGCGGCGGGGGAGGACGGCGGTTTTCGCCGGCGCCTTCGCTGCGCGGCCCGCCCAAAAACTGAAACCCTTCCAGGACCACACCCAAACGGCTGCGCTTCTGGCCGGTCTGTTTGTCGTCCCATTGATCGAGGCGAAGACGGCCTTCGACCATGAACGGGCTGCCTTTTTTTAGATACTGGGCGATGGTCTCGGCCTGGCGTCCGAAAGCGTCCACGTCCACAAAGGTGACTTCTTCCTTGGTGTCGCCCGCTTCGGTGCGCCAGGTGCGATTGACCGCCAGCCCGATTTTGGCGATGGCGGTGCCCTTGGGCGTGTAACGGAGCTCCGGATCGCGAGTCAGGTTGCCAATGAGAATGACTTTGTTGTAGCCGGCCATGGCCTTGGATGGGTGGGTTTACTGCGGAACGGACATCGCCGCCGGCCTTTCCGGCGGCGCCAAAAAGATGGTGGCGCGGAAGATTTCTTCGTTGCCGGCAAAACGATGGCGAAGGCCGTCCAGGCTCTCCGACCTGGCGGAAAAGATGATGTTGACGAAGAAGCCGCTGTTGAATTTCTTGTTGGCCACGCGCGTGAAGGGGCGTTTATCCATCTTTTGAACGCCTTCGACCTTGCCCCCGGCGTGCTCGATCTCGTGGACAATCTTGTCCACCGATTCCTTGATGCCCTCTTCCCGAGCCGTATTGTTTAAAATGAATAAGCCTTCGTAACGTTTCACTGGTTGCCTTTGTTCGTTTCGTCGATTTTGCCGTTAAAATCATTCATCGCCTTCAACACTCCGTCCCGCAGCCAAGACTCGATCTGGTCGCAGGCCCGTTCCAAAACCTTCTCCACCTGCGCGCACTCGTCCGGCCGGAACCCGGACAAGACATGATCTGTTATTTCCCGCAATCCGGGATTCTCGCGACCAATCCCAATGCGCTGCCGGGCAAATTCCTGCGTGCCCAAATGACTCTCGACCGACTCGATCCCGTGATGGCCGCCACTGCTTCCTTTGGGACGGAGGCGAATTTCGCCCAAAGGCAGGTCCGCATCATCCAGCACCACCAGAATCCGCGCGGCGGGGATCTGGTAATAAGCGGCCAGCGGTCCCACCGATTCGCCGCTGGCATTCATATACGTTCCCGGCAGGCAAAGGAGGCATTTCCGTCTCTCGCGTTCCGCCCTGGCGAGCTGCGCCTTAAACTGCCGCTCGTTGACCCAGGCAGTCTGCCAGCGCCTCGCCAGCCTGTCCAGAACACCGCCAAAGCGACGGCAACGAGAGCCGCCAGGAGCAGCGCGAC
>CAZCUL010000562.1:0-7752 GCA_964501475.1 uncultured Verrucomicrobiota bacterium
CAGGAAGGAAAAAAGAAACCGTGGATTCATGGCGCGGCATTTTGGAGACATTTTCTGCGAAGGCAATGCCTGCTTCAAAACTTTCTCCGGAACCACAACAAGGCTTCCTTCAGCCACTCGAAATGAACGTAGCCGTTAAACAAAGCCCATTCGAAGCCGAGCAACGCGAGGAATGCGACCGCCCAATTGCGGCACAGCCCTCGAGCCTTTGCGCCCTTAACCAGAAAGAGCGCCGCGCCCAGATTCCCGACCACGGCCGCCCCCAGGCTCCAGAGCGTCAATGTCTGGGCTGTGGGTCGAGATGAAAGCTGCCAACGCCCGAACTGGACGCCGGAAATGACGGGGATGCCGATGAGGATGATCACCAGCAGTGAAAAGTTGGCTGCTTGGATTGCCCAGCGTTGCATTCGACCTCGCTCGCCATCAAACCCCGCTTGTTCAACAGCGCCAATAAGCAAATCTTGACGGGGCGTTCGCCTGACCCCTGGATTCTTCCCATGAATTTGTCGGCTGGCGCGACAAAAAAGGTCTGGACGGAAGCCGAGCTGCAGGCACTTCCGGAGGATGGTTGCGTTCACGAGGTGGTGGACAGCGAACTGGTCATGAGCCCGAAAAATCACTTCTATCACGGTCGTATTTGCATGCGCCTGTCTGCCGCACTTCATGGATACGCCTCGATCAATCGTTTGGGCGTGGTTCTGGATTCGAGCACTGGTTTCTGGATGAAAAGCCGAAATTGTCGCGCTCCGGATATTTCTTTTGTGGGACTGGTAAAGCCGCACCGCTTCTTACGGGCGCACTTGCAACCTGAACAGATACGGCGCGCCAGGCGTCGCCGCGGGCAAGGTAAAGGAGGTCGTGGCGGTGCGGGCGCGAATCCAGCCGGAAACGTCGGTCCAACTCACCGCGCTACTGCCGCCCTGCACCTGATATGAGCGCCCCGGAACGGAGGCCCATTCAAAACGCAACGGCCCATTCGGCGCCGGAGAAAACATAAGAATCATCAGTATGGAATCCGCCTCAGTGGGATTTGTTCCAGCCATGAACTCGGCGTAATCCGGGTAACCATCACCATCGGTGTCCGTCGTCCGCGAACGCGCCGGTGACACTTCCCCGAAGTAAACCTGCTCCCAGGCGTCTGACATTCCGTTGCCATTTGCATCCGTAAACGTGTAGTTGCCCTGAAAGACGACGGTCATCTGCGATTGCAACAATTGCGTTTCCGTCGGCGGCGTCTGGTAATAGGGGACATTGCCCCATTGCACCCGATACTCCCCGGGCGCCGCATTGCCAATAGTGACACCAAAGCCTTCCCCGCTCTGGGAACTCGGCCCGGTGAGGACATAGACCGCCTGGGAAAGATTGTTCGTCACCACCACCGTGCCAGGGACGATATTCGTGACCGTCACGGAAACGTCGTCAATGGACCAGCCCGGCCTGGCATGATTTTCGAACGAAAACAGGACGTAATACCAGACCACATAGACGACCTTGCCCAGGTGCGGCGTGAGATCGAACTCGGCTTCCTCCCAGTCGAAGGAAAAGAATTCCGCGCTGCCCAGCGAGATGGGGGCCGTCGCCGTGTTGGTCACAAGCAGGACCTGGCCAAACTCGAAAATGTCGCCTTCCCGCTCAAAGAAGTCGTAGTTCTGCCAGAATCGCAATCTGGCCTGGTTGCCTCCGGTCAGTTCGATGGGCGGGCTGATCAGAAAGGACTCCACAAAACCAATCGGATTCCCCCGAAGGTTGCTGCTCCAGACTTGCACGGGCGAACGAGCCGGCACACCGTTCTGCGGCACGCCCAGCTCCCAGGAGACTTCCGTCTCATCGCTGTCATAAACAACCCAGTTTGTTCCCGAATGCTCGAGATCGTCATACCAGGGCGGCAGCAGCGGGCGAAGCGTTCGAAAGGTGTAAAACTGGCCGCCATTGTCGTCCACCGTCGTATTGCCTGCCTGATCGCGGCTCACCACCTGATAAAAGTAGGTCTTGTCCGGCTGGAGACCAATCAGGGTGAGTTCATGCTGCTCCGCCAGACTGCCCCGATAAGCGGTTCGTCCCAGCAAGATCGACTCGCCAAACTGCACCAACGCATCGCTCGGTTCGGACGTTTCCCAGAAAAGGTAAGCCTCCGTGTAATCCGGCACTGCCTCGACATTCGAGATCACCGGCGGCACCGTTTCGACAATCGCTTCGACGCTGACCACGCTTCCGGACGAGGCATCGAAATACTCCGCGCGAATTGTGTCTCCGTTCTGCACCCGCAACTGGGCTTCTGCGCCTGAATAAGCCGGCACCAGGGTGATCGTGCCGCGAAAAAGCCCCGCCCGCGCCGTTTCCTTCAGCGTCACCATCCGGCCAGTCGGGTCCGTCGAACTGAAAAACGTGGCAGTCGTCTCGCCCGCACTGATCAGGTCGGAATCCGCCACCTCCACCGTGACCAAACTCGGCACCGTATAAGCCGGGCTGTTCAAAGCGATATCCCCCACCCCGCCTTCGCCCGGCGCCAGGAATTGCAGAATAGTTCGCAAGAGGCCCGCTCTCGTGCTGGGCGCAGAGCCGCTCGTGGGCGCCGCATCCAAGGGGAACGGCAGGAAGACCACCCGGCCTGGAATATTCTGGCCGACTCGCGGGTAGCTCAAACCGGCAATTTCGAAAAAGGCCGTTTCCAACAGAATCGGTGTGGCATTGGTGGAAACGGTCAGAGTATCCCCCAGATCAGGAGGGATTCCAAACAGGTCATGGAACTCGGTATAATAGTGCTCGTAGTCCAACACCATATTCACGCCTTCCGTGATGTTGTTTCCGGGCAAGCCCACAATTTCCGGCACGCCCACATCCTCGGCGAACTCCTGGACTTGCAGAACATTTCGCATGAAATCCAGACCGGGCGCCGAAGTAGCCAGCCTCGTCAACTGTTCCATCGATGCAAAAAAGAAAGAGCCTCCGCCCCCGACGTATTGCCGGATCGCCGTCATTTCGCCAGACGAAAAAGTGTCCGCGGAAAAAATACTGTCGGACAAACGCCACATCACCACGCGGTAAGGGTCCATAACGTTCAGCGTCGGCGAACCGAAACTCGACACCTCCCAGACGTCGTAGCTCACGCCAGTTTCATCCAGCGCATCGGTGTAGGTGCTGAGCGGAATGAAGGGACTGGTATCGTCGGGCACATAGGCATCGACAAGCAACACTGTGGGCGCGCCCTCGGCAACGAAGCTGAACAATGCCCCACCGTTGTCGTTCGTGCCCGTGTTGCCGGCATAATCGCTGGAAATGACCTCGAAAAAATAGGTCCGGCCTGGAATCAGCTCCTCCAGCACCACCTCGTGCGACTCTTCGAACGCGCGGTTTGTGACGGCGTTGATCAGATTCGCGTTGGTGCCAAAGCGCACAATCGAGTTTGCCGGTTCATCGCTCTGCCATTGCACGAAGGTTTTTCCAAAGGCGCTTTCGGTGCTGACGTTGCTCAAGACCGGCGCAAGGAGGTCCCCCCGCGCCGTGGCCGTTCGTGTTCCAGCCGAGGCATCCTGATAAATCGCCTCGATTAAACCGTCATGCGCGATTTGCAGACGTCCATCGGCGACTGCCGGACCCAACGCCGTGGAAACCCGGCCCGTAAACGAGCCCGTTGAGCCGGACGCAAAAAGCGAGATCGCTTCTCCGGCTAACTCCGCATCACTGCGCAAATGGATGTTGACGGATGGTTGTCCGGCCAAATCAAGGTCGATGAGCTTCAATCCGATCTCGGATGGGACCGTATAGGCGCGGCGATCGAAGAGGACCACCCCTACGCCCGGGAAAGGAATGTCGGCCGAGATGACCAGCGCGAAATCCTGGTCCACCGCCCCCGTGTCCACCCGCGCGTCCTCCATCACATTACGGCCATGAACGCGCACGATGTACTCGCCCGGCAAGGGACTGAACAGGTGCACACCCTCGACATTGTTGATGTTGTCCGTCGCCGCTGCGTCCGCAACCGACTCGCCGTCGTCGAACTGGTTGCCGCGGTAAACGGCCCCGTCCGGCCCGATCACTTCCAGGTCCAGATCATTTACCAGGGCCGGAATGGCACCGGGAAAGCCGGGCACATCCGTGTAAACCAATGTGATCTTGAACGGCTCCGCATCCCCATTCACCAACAGACGACGTTCGTAAGTTTGACCAGTGGCCAGCAGCTCGGTCTGATCCAGGAACTCGTAACCGCGGACAGAAAGCAGCAGCTCGGTCAGGTCCATCCGGCCCCAACCCTCGTCCATATTGGGCGCCGGATCGGTTTCGACCGAATCGTCCATGTTAACAGCCGAATTAATCAACGCCGCTTTCACCAGTGCCGGGGAAGGCGTCAGACCGCCATAATTCTCGCGATAATATTGAACAAACACCGCCGCGCCGCCCGAGACATGAGGGCCGGACTGGCTCGTGCCGCCCTGGTATTGGTAGTAGTAGCCTGAAATACCTAGCCACGCGTACTCATCCGTCGCCGAGGCCGATTGCAACGAGGCAATCCAGGTTCCCGGAGCAACCAAATCAGGCTTGATCCGCCCGTCTTCACACGGGCCGCGACTCGAAAAGTCCGCCATTGTCTCCTGGCCTTCCGCGTAAATGAAGAAATCGAAACGATTGTTCTGCGCGGCGCCGGTGGCAATCACGTTCTTCGCCACAGCCGGGCTGCCAATGCTCTGCGGCGCCGGGCCCGCGTTCCCCGCCGAAAATTCCAGAATGTATTGCTGATCCCCCGGCAAAAGCGCGTCCGCATCCCTCACCAACGCATCGAACTCCATCGCCGAAATATCGTAGCGCCCTTGCGTGTCGTCGCCCCAACTGTTCGAACCAATGTCCGCCCCGGCCCGGACCGCATCGCGAGTCATGCTTTCGAAGCTGGGCGGGGGTTCATAACCGCCCTCTCCATCAAAAAGCCGCTGGGCCACGATGTTCGCCCGCGGCGCCACACCCACGCCATAAAGCGCGCCGGTCTCGTCCGTCTGACCCACAGCGCCGTTTCCCGCGACAATCCCCGCCACGTGGGTCCCGTGACTGTGTTCGTCCGCCGCATCCTCCAACGCCCCGTAATGGAAGAAAGCCATGACCCGCCCCGCCAGGTCCGGATGCATCGTTTCCGCATCGCCGTTGTGCAATCCGCTGTCCGCCACCGCCACCGTCACCCCGCGGCCATCATAGCCCGCTTGATGAACCAGCCCCGGCCTTCCCGGCACCCCGTCGTCGCCCGCCACAATCTTGGTCGCAACTTCGTCAAAAAGCTTCATGGACGGCGCAGGCTCAATCCACAGCACTGCCGGCGATTTCGCCAAAGCCTCCAATTGCCCGGGCGTAACAAATCCCCTCAAGACCCGCCCGAACCGGAGGTTCACCTCGCCTTGAACCGACCGCAGCAAGCGGCGTGTCCCCAGGATTTCCCCAGCTTTCGATTTCGGCGAGAGGAGAAGGCTCACGGGCAGGGCTTCCCCGGCGTTTTTAACTTTGCCGCGATCCTTGAGCCTGGGATGCAGCTTGTGGTCGGGACGATACTCGCCCACCCAGCGAACGTAGGGTAGCTTGCGAATCTCTTTCAAAGGCGCGTTTTCCAACCGGACAAGGAAGGCGTCTTCGGGCACAGACCGTATCAGTTCAATGTTCCGGGCAGTCAACTCACTCGTCCAACGCGAATCGAATCGTTCCTTGAATTGGATCAAGTAAAGCCCCGAAGCCATCTGATTTTGTCCGCCTTTGGATCGATCGCCTGCTTCAGCGCCTTTCCCGGGCGCAGGTGTGTGAATGACTTCATTGCGAAGTCGGATGGGCTTGCCCGCCAAGTTGCTGGTTATGAAAAACAAGCAACATGCCGCCGCCGCCAGAACACTCGTGAAAGGCCTTCGCACTTGTCAAACGCTAGCCTCAAATCGCGTCTTGGACAAGCGAGCCACCTCTGATCAAAGATCGCAACCTCATCAATTCTCTTTCCAGGAACCTCCTCTCCCTGAAACTGGCGGGGACATCGCGCTGCGATGTCCCCGCCCAGCAGCGGGCGGAATGGCTGGCAGGCAAGCAGGCAAGCAGGCATTAGTCAGTTGCGGATTGGCTTTTGGATAAGGTAGGTTCACTCCGACTTATGACTTTAACCGAGAAAATCCTGGCGCGAGCCGCGGGGAAGGAGCGCGTTCAAGCCGGCGACAACGTTTGGGTGAACGCGGACCTTTTGATGACCCACGATGTCTGCGGGCCGGGAACGATTGGCGTCTTCAAGCGGGAATTTGGAAAAAGCGCCCAGGTTTGGGATCGCGAGAAGGTTGTCATTATTCCCGATCATTACATCTTCACAGCCGACTCGAAATCGAACCGGAACGTGGACATTCTGCGCGACTTCGTCCGCGAGCAGGGCCTGCCTTATTTTTACGATGTGATCGACGATCCGAACGGGCATTGGGTCTTCGATGCGCAAAAGGGGATGCTCAAACGGCAATATGGATCGAGTTATGCGGGGGTCTGTCACACGGCGCTTCCGCAAAAGGGACACACGCGTCCGGGCGAAATTCTTTTTGGGACCGATTCCCATACCTGCATGGCGGGGGCCTTCAATGAATTTGCCACGGGCATCGGCAATACCGATGCGGGCTTCGTCATGGGCACGGGCAAATTGCTGCTCAAAGTTCCCGAGACGATGCATTTTCGGCTCGAAGGCGAGATGCAGAGCGGCGTGATGGCCAAGGACGTCATTTTGCATTGCATCGGCGAGATCGGCTTCGATGGAGCGACCTACCGGGCCATGCAGTTTGACGGTGGGGGAGTGCCCGGTTTGACAATGGATGATCGGATGACCATCGCGAACATGGCGATTGAAGCCGGCGGCAAGAACGGCATTTTTGAATTCGACGAAACAACCAGGGAATATGTGGATCGCCGCTGCAAGGCCAATGGAACCAAGACCAGCTACGAACCGGTGGAGCGGGATGGCAACGAGGAATTCATCTACGAAATGGTAGTGGATCTTTCCAAACTCGAACCCACCGTCGCGTGCCATCCCGATCCGGGCCAGAGGAAGCTGGCGCGTGAACTGAAGCATATCAAACTGGACCGGGCCTATATCGGGTCGTGCACCGGCGGCAAGACCAGCGATTTCCTGGAGTTTGCGCGCCTCCTCCAGAACAGGCGCGTGGCTATTGATACCTTTGGGGTTCCAGCCACGCCGGAAATCGTCAATGACCTGCAAACCACCAAATGGGGCGAAAAGAGCGTCTGGGACATTCTGGTCGAGGCTGGAGTAAAGATGACCGAGAACGCCAGTTGCGCCGCCTGTTTGGGCGGGCCGGTGGACACCTTTGGCCGGATGAATGCCCCGCTCAAATGCATCAGCGCCACCAACCGCAATTTCCCCGGCCGGATGGGCCATAAAGATTCGCAGGTCTTTCTGGCGTCGCCCTTGACTGTGGCAGCCAGCGCTTTGACCGGCTGCATCACCGATCCGCGCGAATGTGCCAATTGAGGGGTAGCGCAGCCCGTCAGGCCGCCGCCTTTCTGCCCAGCGGCTGAGCGCCCCGCCGCCATGGACCGCGAGCGACTTGATCTTTGGTGTGAAAGAGGAATTCTCGGCTTGGTGCTGGCCATTCTTGTTTGGGGGCCGCTCGCGTTGGGGGCGACGACGGCAACGGGCTTTATCGTCATTGAATGGCTGAGCGCCGGGGTCATCACCCTGAGCCTGGCCCGATTCTGGATCAATCCCCGGCACCGTTTGCTCTGGCCGCCGGTTTGTTGGGC
>CAZCUL010000563.1:0-3011 GCA_964501475.1 uncultured Verrucomicrobiota bacterium
ATGCCGTGGCCGCCCTGGGTGTTGCGCCACGCCAGGTTACATGGGAGGTGGGCGTGGACGTCCTCTGCCTGGGTGGCTCGAAAAATGGAATGGCATTGGGGGAAGTTGTGGTGTTCTTCAACAAGGACCTCGCCTGCGAATTTGACTATCGCTGCAAGCAAGCGGGCCAACTGGCTTCCAAAATGCGTTTTTTGTCCGCGCCGTGGGTGGGAATGTTGCAGGAAGGCGCCTGGTTGCGGCATGCCGCCCACGCCAACGAAATGGCCGGCTTGCTCGAACGAGAGCTTCGGCAGGTGCCAGAGGTCAACATTCTTTTCCCGCGCCAGGCCAATTCGGTGTTCGTCGAAATGCCTTCGGAAATGGTGGAAGCGCTCTGGAAGCGTGGCTGGATGTTTTATAACTTCATTGGCCGGGGAGGTTCGCGATTGATGTGCGCCTGGGACACCACTGCCGGGGACGTCGAACGGTTCGTCGCAGACATTCGCGCTCTCGCATCGGCAAGTCGCGTCTGAGAGCTCGCTTTTCCGGTTTGGAAGATGCGCCCCGCGAGCCCGAGTTGCCTTGACTGAGGCAGACCCGCTTTTATGATGCGCGGCGCCTTTCGCAGATACCAATGAACAGTTATGAGCAGAATTGTTGACATTCAGGCGCGTGAAATTCTGGATTCGCGCGGCAACCCCACCGTTGAAGCAGACGTGACTTTAGAGAGCGGCGCGGCCGGGCGCGCGGCGGTGCCCTCCGGCGCCAGCACCGGCGAGAACGAAGCCCTTGAACTTCGTGACGCGGACAAATCCCGTTACCTGGGAAAAGGAGTCCTGAAAGCGGTCAAAAACATTTCCGAGAAAATCCTCCCTGCGCTCGAAGGAAAGGAAGCTTCGGATCAGACGGCCATTGACCGCATCATGATCGATCTGGACGGCACCGAAACGAAGTCGAAGCTGGGAGCCAACGCCATCCTGGCCGTTTCCCTCGCGACCGCGAAAGCGGCAGCGGTGGAGTTGGGCTTGCCGCTTTTCCGCTACCTGGGCGGGCCCAATGCGAAAGTGCTCCCGGTGCCGATGGCAAATGTCATCAATGGCGGCGCGCACTCGGATGCGCCCATCGACTTCCAGGAGTTCATGATTATGCCCAAAGGCTTCGAGTCGTTTCGCGAAGGGCTTCGAGCGATTACCGAGATTTTTCATGCTCTGAAGAAAGTGCTCAAAGACAAAGGCCTCTCCACAGCGGTGGGCGACGAGGGCGGTTTCGCGCCCAGGCTGGAGAGCGCCGAGGCGGCCATCGATGCCATCCTCCAGGCGACAACCGACGCCGGTTATGAACCGGGGAAGCAGATTTTCCTGGCGCTGGACGTCGCCGCCTCGGAGTTTTTTGACAAGGAAAGCGGCTATTACATCTTCAAGAAAAGCACCGGCCGGAAGCTGACCGGCGAGGAACTGGTCGAGTTTTACGCTCAACTTGTCGGCAAGTACCCGATTGTGAGCATCGAGGATGGCTGCGCCGAAGGCGATTGGAAGAACTGGAAGCTGCTCACCGATCGGATCGGGAGCAAAGTGCAACTGGTGGGCGACGATCTGTTTGTGACGAACGTCAAGTTCCTCCGCGATGGCATCGAAAGAGGGGTCGCCAATTCAATCCTGGTAAAGGTCAATCAGATTGGCTCGCTTACCGAGACGCTTGACGCAGTCGAGTTGGCCCACCGCAATCGCTATACCGCCGTCATCAGCCATCGTTCTGGCGAGACAGAGGATGCGACCATTGCGGACATTGCGGTGGCGACCAATGCCGGGCAGATCAAGACCGGCTCGCTCAGCCGGAGCGATCGGACAGCAAAGTACAACCAACTCCTGCGCATCGAAGAGTTGCTGGGCAAGGACGCGGTTTACGGCAGCAACGCCTGAAGCGGCCGCTTCCGAATCGCCGAAATATTCCCGCAACCGAAATGGCGGGGCGGTGTTTTGAATAATGCGGAATGAAGAGATGGAGCTCTTCACGCAGGCAGCCTAATCACGGGGCTCAAGATGCTGTTCGGGCCGCCTGTGCGCACCGCATTGATTTCCGAAAAACCTCCAAGGAGGCATGGAACCGAAGAGCCGGCGAGGGGAGCCACGCCGGAACCACCCCGCCTCGGCGCTGTGAATACGGCCGGATCCTCTTAAATTAAAGCCGGCCTCTAAAGCCGGCGGACGCGAATGTTTCGCAGCGAAAGCGGCAGTCCGTGATCTTGAAAACCAATGTAGCCCGTGTCCGGACGGTCCTTGATTTTTGGGTGGTCCAGGCTCATTTCATTAACAGCCTCGCCGTTCAGTTTCACGACCAGTTTTCCCTCATTGCAGATGATGTGGAAATGATTCCATTCGCCGGCCACTTTTGCCGTATTCCTGCTCGGCGGGATGCCGGGAATGATGCCGCCCGAATCGTGATCGGTCAGCTTCTTGTCAGCCGCTTTGCCGTGAGAATCGTAAATCTGCACCTCGATCCCTTTGGCGACCGGATCGTCCTTGTCGCCCACGTGAAGGTAGAAGCCGCTGTTGCCGCCCTTTTGCACACGATAATCGAATTCGATCTCGAAGTTCTTATACTCTTCCCTGGACCATAGATAAGCAGTCCAGCGCGACCAGCCCTTTTCGCCCGGGCGCGGTGTGAGAGTGACGACGCCATCCTGGCTGATGCTCCAGTTGCCCGTCGTTTCCCAATGTTTGGAAAAATCGTTGCCCTCCAAAAGATTTTTCCATTCGCCCTTCTCCGCGGCTTGCGAGAAGGCGGCCATTAAAAGTCCGCAGGCGCACAGGCCAGCCATTGGCAGAAACGAGGCAAAGCGAAGTTGCGTTCGATGATTGAGATGGTTAGTGGAAGTCTTCATAGGTATTCGTAAAAAAATGGTTCCAGGCTTTTGCCACCCCTTCTTTGCTTGAAAACCGCCGCCTCGGCAAGCTCGCAGTAAGTCCCATCCCACCGGCAATCCCAGCCCTTCCCGGCATGGCGGCAGGTTGCGGCCGGCAACCAGCATTTTC
>CAZCUL010000564.1:0-2591 GCA_964501475.1 uncultured Verrucomicrobiota bacterium
CACGCTCACGCCCCAATCGCAGGCGCTATTCATCCAGAGACGTTCGCTGCCGTATCGGTCGATGATGTCCACGGCGCGGGCGGCGGTGCATTTGGTCTCCGGGTAAAGGGTCATTCCCGCCCAAAAACCGGCATCGAGGGCCAGTTCGACGGTGTGTTCTTCGACGTGATCGATGATGCAACGCCCGGGTTTGATCCGTCGATCGTTCTTGAGCACGTCGATGATGAGCCGCGTGCCTTTAAGTTTGTCTTCGAGATGCGGTGTGTGGACCAGAATCATTTGATCGCGGCTGGCCGCCAGGTCCACGTGCATTTCCAAAACCTGCAGTTCGTTTCGGCTGTTTTTGTTCAGTCCGATCTCGCCAATCCCGAGAACGCCGGGCCGCTCAAGAAACTTGGGGATGAGCGAGAGCACTTCTTTGGCAAGCCCCACATCCTCGGATTCCTTCGGGTTGATACAGAGCCAGGTGAAGTGCGGCAGGCCGAACTTGGCCGCGCGTTTCGGTTCGTGCTCCGTGAGTTGGCAAAAGTAGTCGTAGAAGCCCTGGGCCGAGCTGCGATCGAAGCCCGCCCAAAACGCCGGCTCACAAACCGCCTGGCAGCCGGCAGTCACCATGTCCAGGTAATCGTCGGTGACCCGGCTGACCATGTGACCATGTGGCTCGATGTAGCGCATGACTGGAATCAATCAGAGGCAGACGGTTTGGAATTGCAACGGCCGGGCTGGGGCGCTGTCCTTTCATTCGAGAGAGAATGCGCCTCCCCACGCCTGGCAATCCTCATTTTAACCCGGAGCGCGGCTGTCCGCAGCCGCAGCAGAGGGGAGGCGCGATGACGCGGGAGAATCTCCCGGGGCCTTTTCGAGTTCGTTCGTGCCGCGGCCGGGGACAGCCGCGCTCCGAAAAACGAGAATTGCTGCCCCACGCCGACTCCTCCTGCACAGGATGTTTGCCCGAGGTTAATCATCGCTCTTCTGCACCGCTCCACAGGCGGCCTTAGTGATCGCTGCGGGGATTGGTTCGGTGGTTGAATCGCTAAAGGCGAGCAATACTCGCTTGGCGCGGTCTGAACCATCCTTGCTCAATTCGCCGAGCGCCTCGCGAAACGACTTCAAGCGGAAATCGTCCTTGCCTTGGGCGCGCTCGGCGCGGTCGAGAAAAGCGGCCAGGTCGATCAGCCTGGCGCGGGCATCCAGAAAATAGAGGTCGAGAACTTGTTCGCGTGTCATAATCCAGCTCCGGCTTCTCCACGCTCTTCGGACGTGGGCGCGCGTCGAATTCGGTTGTTAATCACTAACCAGGTGACGCGTTTCTGGCAAGCCTCTCGAGTTGCAAGTATTACAAGTAATCCTTGGAGCGCACCGCGAAGTCCGATAGAGGTTGGCGCGCGGGCGGGATTTGGGAAGGCGCGCACCGCATCGACAAAAGGGCCGAACCGATTCGAAGAGTTGAAACGAAAGATTCCGGGGCGGAATGGCGGAGTTTGGGACAAAACCGAGCTGAAAGTGTCGCCTTTTGAGCCGTTAAAAATAGTCGTTTCTCGTTGCGAGATAATGATTTAGCTGGACTGCTCTCAAGTCGATAATCGCTACTGCTGTATGAACACTGAGCAAACGGAGATTTACGAGTTCCTGAAGACGTATTCGAATGTGTTTGTCTCGGCTCTCGAGATATCGAAGCGGCTGGGAAATCGCGGGCGGTTCCATAACGACCGCAACTGGGCGCGCCCGGTTCTCCGTCGCATGGAGATGGAGGGGTTGATCGAGTCCAATCCGTTCGGGGAATACAGGCTTAAGAAACGCACCGACGACACGACCTCGTTCAAAAAGGCTCTGGCCATGCCGGGAATGTCGCTGGGCGACACCACAATCATCGCGCTGGACGAGACCGAGGACGCCTCCCCTCACTGAGCCGGACTCGCGATTCATTACTTCTTCCGAAAGATCAGTTCACCGTCGCCCGCGCTGACGAGAATCTCGTCTCCAGGTTTGAATTCGCCATTGAGCAGTTTCATGGCTAAGGGATCGACCAGCTTTTCCTGAATGGCGCGTTTGAGAGGTCTGGCGCCGAATTGCGGGTCATAACCTTCCCGGGCGAGGAGTTTCTTTCCGGCCGAATCGATCTCCAACCGCAGTTGTTGCTGCGCCAGCCGCTTGTCCAAACGACGCAACTGAATATCCACGATTTTCGCCAGTTGCTTCTCGTCCAGGCTGTGGAAGATGATGATGTCATCCACGCGGTTGAGGAATTCAGGCCGAAAGGTGCCTCGCAATTCCATCTTGACCCGTTCCTCCATGCGCGCATGTTCGTTGGCCGAAAAGACACCCGCGCTGAAATATTCCTGGATGACCGGCGACCCGACGTTGCTTGTCATGATGACCACGGCGTTCCTGAAATCGACGGTGCGGCCTTGCCCATCGGTCAACCGCCCGTCGTCAAGCACCTGGAGAAGGACGTTAAAGACATCCGGATGCGCCTTCTCGATTTCGTCGAATAAGATCACGCTGTAAGGCCGGCGCCGGACCGCCTCGCTGAGCTGGCCGCCCTCCTCGTAACCGACATAACCCGGCGGCGCTCCGATGAGGCGGGCCAC
>CAZCUL010000565.1:0-7071 GCA_964501475.1 uncultured Verrucomicrobiota bacterium
GGCCGTGGCCCTGGCGCAAGCCCTCAAAGCCTCGAAGTTGATCTTCATTACCACGGGCGAAGGCTTGTTACACCAGGGAGCGCTGCTGCGCCAGATGCTGGTGAGCGATTTGGAGCAAATGCTGAAAAAGCAGGAGTTCGCCGCGGAAATGCGATCCAAAGCCCTTCACGCCGCGGCGGCCTGCCGGGCAGGTGTTCCGAGAGTGCACATCATCAGCGGCCGGGTGGATGAAGGGCTGCTCGCTGAAGTTTTCTCCAACGACGGGATCGGGACACTCATTTACGCCAACGAATATCAGCAGATCCGCCGGGCCATGAAGAAGGACGTCCGGGCGATTCTGGGACTCACCAAAGGTTCGGTGGCCTCGGATGAGCTGGTGAAACGGACGCGGGCCGGAATCGAAAAGCATCTGGGCGATTACTACATTTTTGAGACCGATCGCAACCCGGTCGCGTGCGTCGCGTTACACGCCTATCCGGAGGAAAGGAAAGGCGAACTGGCCTTCCTCTACGTGCATCCGTCGCATGAAAACCAAGGCATCGGGGCCAAGCTGATTCAGTTCGTTGAGAACAAAGCCCGCGAGCTCGGGTTAAACGAATTGCTCACGCTGTCCACCCAGGCATTCACCTACTTCCAACTCAAAGCAGGTTTTGCCGAAGGCACACCGGAGGATTTGCCACCGGCCCGCCGCGAGAAATATGAGCAAAGCGGCCGCAAATCCAAGGTGTTGGTGAAAAAACTCAAGCCGTCCTAGGACCAGCGCCAGCCCGATTCCCGTAAACGGCCTGCCGGGATGTGTTTGGTGGAAGCCGGCGCGACGTTCTGATCGAAGTCAGACGCCACACATCCGGAGGCTCGTTGACACCCCTTTTGTCCGTCCGTAAGTTGCGGTCCAATGTTCAAACTGGTCGCGCCATACGAACCTGCCGGGGACCAGCCCGAAGCTATCCGGCGTTTGACCGAATCAATCCAGGCCGGGGCAAAGCACCAAACGCTGCTCGGCGTCACCGGATCGGGCAAGACATTCACCATCGCCAATGCCATCTGGCGCCTGAACAGGCCTACGCTGGTCATCTCCCACAACAAGACTCTGGCCGCGCAGCTCTATGCGGAGTTTAAAAGCTTTTTTCCACACAATGCCGTCGAATACTTCGTCAGCTACTTCGATTATTATCAACCCGAAGCCTACATCCCCCGCACCGACACCTTCATCGAAAAGGACTCGAGCATCAACGAGGAGATCGAGCGCTTGCGGTTGGCCACGATGAGTTCGCTCTTCAGCCGCCGCGACGTCGTGGTTGTCGCGAGCGTCTCCTGCATCTACGGCATCGGCAGCAAGGAGGATTACGAAGCGATGGTGGTTCCGCTGCGAGTGGGCCTGGCGCGCACCCGCGAGCAGTTGCTCGAACGCCTGGTCGATTTGCAGTACAACCGCAACGACATCGAGTTTAAACGCGGCCATTTTCGCGTCCGCGGCGACACGATCGAAGTCTTTCCCGCCGGAGCGGAAGAGGCGTTAAGGATCGAGTTTTTCGGTGATGAAATCGAGCGGTTGACCCGTTTCGATCCCCTCACTGGCAAAGCAATCGAGCAGCTCGAACACACCACGATTTATCCCGGGAAACAATTCGTCACCCCCGGCGACAAGATGAAACGGGCGATCCTGACCATTCGCGAAGAACTGACCGACCGCATCGCCTGGTTTGAAAAGCAGGGCAAGCTTCTCGAAGCTCAGCGAGTCAAGATGCGGACGGAATATGACCTGGAAATGATGCAGGAACTCGGGTTCTGTTCGGGCATCGAGAACTATTCGCGCCATATTGCCGGCCGAGCGCCCGGATCGCGCACGAGCACATTGTTAGACTTCTTTCCGGAGGATTACCTGTTGGTGATTGACGAATCGCACGCCACGGTTCCTCAGGTTTTCGGCATGTATGCGGGCGATATGGCCCGCAAGAAGGTCCTGGTCGAACACGGGTTTCGACTGCCGAGCGCGCTGGACAACCGCCCGCTCAGTTTCGAGGAGTTTCAATCCCTGCAAGGCCAGACCGTTTACGTCAGCGCCACCCCGGCCGATCGGGAATTGACCTGGTCCAAGGGACGCGTCGCCGAACTGATCGTTCGTCCCACCGGCCTGGTCGATCCGAAAGTGACATTGAAACCGCTCAAAGGGCAGATCGACGACCTGATCGAAGCGGTGCGAAAGCGGATCGAGGGCAAAGAACGAACCCTCGTGGTCACCTTGACCAAGCGGACCGCGGAGGAGCTCACCGATTATCTGCAGGACATCGGGATCAACGTGCGTTACCTGCACAGCGAGATCGATGCGATTGAGCGCGTCGAGATTTTGCGCGCCCTGCGCAAAGGTGAATTCGATGTCCTGGTGGGGATCAACCTTTTGCGTGAAGGACTGGACCTGCCCGAAGTTTCGCTCGTTGCGATTCTCGATGCTGACAAGGAGGGCTATCTGCGTTCGGCCACGAGCCTGATCCAAACGGCCGGCCGGGCCGCGCGCCATTTGAATGGCGAAGTCATTCTGTACGCGGACGTGCGCACGCAAAGCATTCAGAGATTCCTGGAAGTCTCGGAATATCGCCGTACCCGGCAACTTGCCTACAACCAGGAGCACGGCATCACCCCGCGAAGCGTCAGCCGCGCAGTGGAAGAGGGCCTCGTCGCCCGTCCCGGGATCGAACGCGCCTCGTCGGTCATCAATGATGCCGGGGGCAATTTTGACGTGACCGAGACGCTGCGCGAGATCGAGCAGGACATGTTGGAGGCCGCGAACAATCTCGAGTTTGAAAAGGCGGCGCTTCTGCGGGACCAGATTCGGGAGTTAAAACGGATGGCAGGCGGAGAACCCTCGCCCCGCCCGGCACAGGTCAACTACGGTCGAGGGGGGCGCCGGCGAAGCCGGAGGACGAAGCCTTAGGTTTAGCTGTTGCATAGACGCCCTCCGGGAGCCAATGCAGTTAGCCGTCTTGCGAGCGAATCCGAAGTTTCGGCGTGGCGGGCCGCTCGTTTGTTCGGTGCCGTTTCAGGCTTTCGGAGGCGCTGAGGAGGAAGGTGTACCATCGTAATCCAGCGAAGCGATCAGTCGGGGCTCGACAACACTCCACGAACCATCCTCAGCAACAACCACGATTCGGCGTGGAACCACCGCCACGAAATCAGGATGCGGCACAGCCAACCCCCGCCCATCGGCCATGCGGATCGTAAACGGTTGAAAAGGCTCTTTGTGTAAGGCCTCGCGAATGCCGGCAATGTCCATATCAAAAAAAAGCCTACAAGAGAAGCGGTAGGGGTTCAAGCATCGGAGCCGCGCGCAACGCTACCAGCGGCAACGTCAGCGCACGGATTTGCCGAACTAACGCGTGTTTTGGATGGTGGCCATCATCGCGTCGTGCCTGGACTTTTGCATGCTGGCGAAGCCCGTGGCAGGGCAGGCAAAGGGGTTGTAACATGATGCATTCCGAAGATTGATTGTAATGTCCTTGCGGATGTCTTGCCCCCGGTTGGTGTCCAGCCCCCACTGGTAGAGTTCCGCACCGGTTGTTCTTATGCGAGCGCGGATGGTGATGCTTCCATAGTGAGCGTCACCTGGGCCATAGACGCGATAATCCCAGTCCGCGCCTGTGGTCAGCTCGCGAATGCCTGCATCTGCGGAATGTGCAACGCCGGCGCGCGCGTTAGGCAGAGGAACGTAAATGTGCCACTTGGTGCCTCCGGACCGTATCCCGAATGTCGCCCCGTCGAATGAGGAACCATCGGGTTTAGAGCGCTCACGATTGGCGCCGTGATCGACGACACCGTCGGCCGCGCCGTTGGGACCGATGAGTCCGAAGCCACCCGAGACATTCTCGGTGTTCTTCTCAAAATCCTGGACGGTGCTGCGGACCGCATTCCAGTTCAAGACCGGTGCTCGCCCGGTAATGTCGTGTTTCTGCTTCGGGTCCCAGCCACGCACGATCACTCGGCTCGCGCCGGGACCGGCCGAGAAGAGCAGGCGGTCCCAGTACCCGGGCGTCTTCACTCCCGCGAGTTGGGCAGAAAGTGTCCAGGGGTTGTTTCCAGCGAAGTCCCACGTGGTTCCATCTTTCTCCGTCACATGCGGGTCGCCCCATACGCGTGTGCGATTGACGTTTCGGCCGGCCTGCGGGTCCAGATAGCGAGGGAAATTCATCAGCCGCAGCACGTCTTCGCTGTACGGGTCTGAGTTCCAACGGCGCGTATCGCTGTAAAAACCCGTCTCAACATCCCAACGCATGCCGTGGAAAAGATACGGATTGCCGACCAGGGACTGTTTGGTGGGCGCGCCGTCGGAACCGGTCAAGAGATTGCCTGCGGCATCGAAGAAGAACGGGGTGCCGAAATCGTCGTATTCGTAACGCTCGATGGCCCGCCCGTTGACATCGCTCAAAGCCATGACGTTGCCCAGATCATCTTCGTGGAAGAAGAATGTCTGGCCGTTACGCCGCATGGCAAGCGGGCCGCTCACCTGCCGCCAGCCGAACACGGAGATTGTCCCGTCGTCTTGCGAGCGGGTGGGATCGAAGACAAAGGCAGCCTGTAAGACTCCGTTGCCATCACGTTCCTCGATCAGGTTGCCGCGGTCATAAAAAAATTGGGCCTGGGTGGGGACTTCGGCGGTTTCGAAGAGCGTTTTGAGAATGCGCCGCCCGAGCGCGTCGTAGGCGTATTGCGCGATAGGTTCGATGCCCGGTCCGCGCTCGATGCCGACCCGCACGAGGCGATTCTGGTAATCGAAGCTGAAGGAGCGCGAACTGGCCGGCCCCTGAATGCCAGAGAGGTTGCCGTTCTGGTCATAGACCCGGACAAAGCCGGGCTCGAAAGGAGTCATGGTGTATTGATTCATCTGGAAGTCGGCCGGCTCGGGCAGGGTGGGATCCAGCACGTAAGGCGCGCCCATGCCGTCGTGGAGACGATTGCCCGCGGGATCCAAGGGGTAGATGGAAGTGCGAAGTGAATTCATGGGATCGCGCATCTCCGCCCGAGTCAGTCGATCCAGGGCGTCGTAGGCATAAAGGTGGGTAAACTCCGGCCCGCCGGGGCGGGTATCGACGCGTTGTGTTTTGTTCTGGTTTCGGTCCCAGGTAAAATTGCGTTCGTCAATGACACCCGCAGCCATGGGAGGAGAATGTCGAATGCGGCTGATCTGTCGGAAACCGAAATCATTCGGAGGATTGGCTACTCCCGAGACTCCATTGTAATGAAAGCGGCTGCGAACACCGTTCCCATTATCGCGCCGTGCCACGGCCTGCACGCCGATGTAGGCCCATTGCGCCAGGCTGCTCTCGGAACCGATCGGTGTGCCGCGAAAATTCATAAAGGCCGGCCGATTCAGTGGGTCATGGCCATAGCTCAGGGTGCCGCCGCCGGGATAAGCCAGCGACAGCCGGTTGCCCATGGCGTCGTAAGTCGAGGTGGTGGCCTGGCCGTTGAGTGTTTCACGAACCAGGTTGCCAAGCGAATCGTATTCGAAGGTGGCTTCGGAGCCATTATTCGCTGCGCGTGTCAGCCGTGAGGCGCCATCATATTCGAAGGTCTCGAATGTGGTTGTGCCTTCGACCCCGGCGCCAGGCGTCACGTCCTTCTGCACGCAACGGTTCAACAGATCATACGCATAGCGAACTTCTGTTCCGTTCGCGTCGCGCGATTGAACACGATTGTCAAAGACGTCATACGCGCAGGTGGCAATGGTTCGGTCGGGGTTGGTGGCGCGAACCAGGCGGTCGAGCGCGTCGTAGGTGTAGGTCGCAGTGTTTCCGTTGGCGTCGGTCGAGGCAACCAGGCGCGAGTTGCTGTCGTATTCGACATGGGTCGTGTTGATAGTGATGCCGCCCTCGCGCCGGCCCTCGAAGTGTGTGGTGCGCACGCGGCGGTTCAAGCCGTCGTAGTCATAACGCGTTTCGTTGCCCTTCGGGTCCACCGTCCCGACGAGATTGCCGCGCGAATCGTAGGCGTAATCGGTCGTATTGGAGACGGTATCGGACCGCCGAATCGGTCGGTTCAAACTGTCGTAGGCGTAATTAATGAAATAGGTTTCCGCCCCTGCCGCATCGGACTGGTCGGTGTGCGTTTCCGACAGGACATTCCCGTTCGCATCGTAAGTGTAGCGGACGACATTTGCTTTCGCGTCGGTGGCCCGGGTTAATCGCAAGGCTTGGTCGTAAGCATACTGGGTGACATTTCCCCGGTCGTCGATCCGCTGAAGAATCTGACCGTTGTCCGCATAGGTAACACGCAGATCGCGGAAGCCGTCATCGAAATCCCGGCCAATCTCGAGATCAAAGAATGCCCGATGCGTGGCGGTGAGCCGATTCAGCGAATCGTATTCAAAGATGGCCTCGCCCCAGCGCTCGTTTTTTTCCGAGCCGGGTTCGTCCGGGCTTTCCGCGAAAAGAACCGAGCGAACGACGTTTCCGTTCGCATCGTAACTATATCGAGTTTCGTTGCCCATGGGATCAACGATGGAGATGCGACGGTCGAAGCCGTCGTAGGCATAATCGGTTGCCTGGACGTCGCTGCCGACACCGTCGATCCTGCGGACCAGATTCCCGTTGCCGTCGTAATCATAGCGCTGTCCTGTCTGATCCGGAGCGCCGGGAGCCTCTCGGACGCGATGGAGAAAGTCGCGCTCATCGTATTCGTACTGCACAACATTCGAGGGCTGGCGCCCGGCGACGGCTTCCGGCGTTTGAACCTCAACCAGATTATCATTTGCGTCGTAGGTGTAGCGCGTGGCGCGCCCGACGTTTTCTGCAACGAATTCGATTTCCTCGACCACCCCGGTTAACCGATTGAGCGCGTCGTATTGGTAATCGGTTGTCAAATTGGGATTGGCCGGGTCCAGCGCGCCGGTATCATCGCGATTCTCCACGTCCATTCCCGCGAGGTTATCATTCGCGTCGTATCGAAAATCGACCTCCCACTCGAAAGCCGTGCAGCCGACGCAGGAACGTTGATTCGTGAGGCGCATGAGCTGATCGAGTTCGTTATAAACGTAGCGAACGGGAGCGCCGTTGGGATCGATCATTTGCACCACGTTCC
>CAZCUL010000566.1:0-3063 GCA_964501475.1 uncultured Verrucomicrobiota bacterium
ACCTTTCTGGCCGCCTGGAATGATTTTCTCTGGCCGCTGATCGTCCTGACCGACAGTGACAAATATACCCTGCCGATTGCGCTTGCCTCCCTGTCACGGGAGCATGTGCAGGATGTCGAACTCATGATGGCGGGTGCGGTGGTCACCGTGACACCGGTCCTGGTTCTTTTCCTGACGCTTCAGCGTTTTTATATGAGCGGATTTCTTGCGGGGAGTGTCAAAGGTTGAGATGTTCATGGTGGACATCATGCTGTCTGGTTGCCGGAATGGTATCCTTGTCAATTGGCGTATGTATGCCGGGTGAGAAAACCACCGACAAAAATTTCCGGTTGCTTGACGGTTTTGAACGTGTCGGGGAATGGCAGGCAGGCGCCACGGAAGACAGTGTGGCGTCTCTCACGACCACAGAAGGCGCAAAGGGCCATGCGCTCCAACTATCCTATGAATTCCGGGCCGCCGGTGTCGCCTATGCACGTCGAGGACTCTCACTTGATCTGTCGAACAATTTTGAGATGGCATTCCAGCTTAGAGGGCATGCCCCGAAGTAGACCTTTGAGGTGAAGCTGTTTGATGAAAGTGGTGCGAATGTCTGGTGGAAGCGATTTCGTGATTACGAATTTCCTGATAATTGGACAACCGTTCGCATCCGCCGCAGCGATATCAGTTTTGCATGGGGTCCGATCGAGGATCATACTCTGAAAGCCATCGCCAAAATGGAGTTTGTCGTTGTCGGCGCGAGCGGTGACAAGGGTGCGGTAGAGTTCGATACGCTTGCAATACGGACGTTGCCAGAATTGCCCGCCGTTCTTCCGCCGGTCGTGGCGAAAGCCGGTGACGTTTCTGCTCCGGCCGCAATTGACGGCAATCTGGAGACGGTCTGGACTACCGACACAGCCACGGACCTGACGCTTGATCTGGGCTATGTGCGCGAGCTTGGCGGCCTCACCTTGCGATGGGCCGATGGTCAGGTGCCTGAGGCCATTGACATGGCCATTTCCGAGGAAGGAACAGGCTGGACGGTGCCGGACTGGCAACTGGATACCGGCCCTTCCTCGACAGGAACCACCGGTTATCTGCGCACGGCGGAAGCGTTCGGACGTTATGTTCGCCTTTCAGTGACACCGGCATCCGGAGGCCGTGTCGGCCTGATGGATGCGACAGTCGAACCACCGGAATTCGGGCAGAGTGATAACCTGTTCCTGCTGTCCCTCGCTAAGGAAGCCGAAAAGGGATCGTATCCCCGCAGTTTCTTTGGTGAGCAGATCTACTGGACCATTGTTGGCGTTCCACAAGGTGGCCGGGCGGCTCTGCTGTCGGAAGACGGTGCGATAGAACCGGGACCCGGGGCGTTCTCGATTGAACCGTTTGTGATCGAAGATGGTTCCGTGCTGAGCTGGGCCGATGGAAAGCATCGCCATAGTCTGCAGGATAATTATCTGCCCCTGCCGCGGGTTTGCCGGATCCATGAGGGCGTTTCACTCGCTATCAGTGCACATCGTCCGCCTGCTCCCGCCGGCAGGGAGGGCGATGCGGACGGCAATGCCCGCGATGTGGTCACCAGATACCGTGTGGCCAATACCGGCAATATCCGGCGACAGCTCACGCTCGCCCTTGCCATCCGCCCGATGCAGGTCAACCCGCATACGCAGACGCTGAACCTTGTGGGAGGTGCCAGCCGGATTGAACAGATCAATTGGGATGGTTTCGCTGTTCAGGTGAATGGGGACTGGTCTGTGTATCCTGACCAGAAGCCGGACCACGTGGGCCTTTCCAGTTTTGAACGGGCCGGTTTCCCGCATGTGCAGGATGTCGCCGCAGGCACGAAGCCCAAAAGCATGACTGCTCCGGGAGGCTTCGGTTCCGGCGTCATGTATTTTCATGTTGCTCTGGAGCCGGGTGAGGTTCGCGAGGCGACGGTCGTCACGGTGCTCGGTGATGCTGGCGGGCGTACGCCCGACCTGGATCCCGAGGCCATTGATGCCGCCGAAATGGCGGCAGCCGATGAATGGCGGGAGATCCTCAATCGGGTGGAAATTTCTGGGCCTCCTGAATCCATGCCGGTGCTCAATGCCTTGAAAACCGCATTCGCGCATATGATGATTACGCGCGAAGGGGCTGCACTGCGTCCGGGGCCGCGTTCCTATGCCCGTTCGTGGATCCGTGACGGAGCGATGATGAGTGAAAGTTTTTTGCGTCTTGGGCACCATGGGCCTGCGGTGGATTTTGCGCGCTGGTATGCCCCTCACCAGTTTTCCAGTGGCAAGGTTCCCTGCTGTGTTGACCAACGTGGCGCGGACCCGGTTGTTGAGAATGACAGCCATGGAGAACTGATTTTTCTGATCGCGGACATTTACCGTTACACCGGGGATCGTGCCTTTGCCGAGACCATGTGGCCGTATGCGGACAAGGCTGCCGCCGCCCTCAATGAACTGAGGCTGTCGGAACGGACGGAGCGGAACAGGCAGGGTGACCGCAAGGCGCTCTATGGTCTGTTGCCGCCCTCGATCAGCCATGAAGGCTATTCGGACACTCCGGCTTATTCATTCTGGGATAATTTCTGGGGACTGAAAGGGCTGAACGACGCGGCGTTCCTGGCTGGGGAACTGCGGCACACGGACCGCGCAGCCGACATCAGCGCCGATGCTGCTGAATTTGCCGGGGATATCGGGGCTTCCGTCCGGTTGTTGGGTGAAGAGCTCGGGCACGTGCCGGGGGCAGCCGACCGAAAGGATTTTGACCCCACTTCCACGACGATCGCGCTTTCGCCTACCGGGGCAGCAGCAGCCTTGCCCCGTGAGTTGCTGACATCAACATTTGAAAAAGCCTGGTTCGAGTTTGTGGCGCGGCGCGGTGGCAATAAGGCGTGGGAGGTTTATACTCCTTATGAATTCCGTCATGTGAGCGCGCTTGTGCGTCTGGGAGAATTGGAACGTGCCCATGCCCTGCTGGACTTTTACATGCAGGATCGCCGTCCGACAGCCTGGAACCAGTGGAGCGAGGTGATCAGCCGACTGAAACGGGAACCGCATTTTATTGGCGATATGCCCCATACGTGGGTGGGAT
>CAZCUL010000567.1:0-2623 GCA_964501475.1 uncultured Verrucomicrobiota bacterium
AAAGTCACATCGCTGAGCGGCGAGCACACCGACTCCCCGCGCTGGTCGCCGGATGGCCACCGGCTTGTGTTCACCACGAGCTTCGAAGAGAACCGTGACGTCTGGATCGCCGACCTTCGTACCGCAGACCTGCATCGGCTCACACAAGAACCATCGCACGAGGGCCGCGCGAGCTGGTCGTCCGATGGCCGCTGGATCTACTTCCGCTCCAACCGGTCCGGCCGGGATGAGATCTGGAAGACGCCGCTGGAAGGCGGCGGAGCGGCGATCCAGTTAACAACGACCGGAGCCTTCGAGGCCTTTGAGGCCCTGGATGGCAGCCGCCTGTATTTCACTAAAAACCGGGCGCACCGCGGCGTGTGGAGCGTGCCCACCAGCGGAGGAGAGGAGACTTTCGTGGTGGATGATGTCCGCGAGGGGCTCTGGTCTGTGGCAGCGGACGGGATCTATTACGTAAATGTAAATGGGGGTGAAATTCGCGCTTACCGGTTTTCAACTGGGAAAGTCGAGCCGGTCGCCCGCATCCCCGGTTCGCCGGCACTCTGGACGGGGTTCTCGGCGCGGCCCGACGGCCAATCCTTCCTCTGGTGCCAGACCACTCGCGATGACAACGACATCATGATGCTGGAAGCGCCGCTTCCGTAAGTAGAGCCTGGAACGCTGTTGCTGCGCCGGGTGATTTTGAAGCACTGACACGACAGCCGATGGGCTTGCGCCAAGGGACGATAGAATCACTGTCCTTCCACTGGAGCTGCCCGCCTCCTCTATTACTTCAGTTTCGCCACAACCGCTTCGGCCGCGTCGATCAAGGGCTGCCCATCTGCTTTTGCTAGCCGCCTAAGCCGAACGAGCAGTTTGACCTCCAGGACGAAGCCTTTCAACAGCAGAACGGCGAATCTTGTCCTGCCCTGGTCGAGGTGGCGTATGGCTGCCTCCAGTGTGCCCTTCAGCAGGCGCCCCTGGCTTGACTTCAGCTTGCCGCTGGCAACGAGAGCTTGCACGGCACTGATGATGTCTTCAATTCGGTCTTGAGGCGTTTGAGGGACGAGCCCAACCACCGTTGATAAGCGGGCAATGCCCGGGAAAGTGGCGCTCAGACCGTCCGGGGCATTCACCGTTCCGACGACCGGGTTTCCCGCAACATTCAGCGCCGGCACCAGGTTGCCTGTCGAGGTTTCGACTCGGAACAGGTCGAGCGATGCTCCCGGCGGCAGAGGATTATCGAGGGGCAGAACCACGGTGAGGCCAGGGGCTGGCAGTGGAAACACCGGCGTGGGGGTCAGTTCGATATTGACGAAAAGCGTCCCCGGACCCTGGTAGCCCGCAGGCGCGGGGATGTCCAGAGGATCCAAGAACACATCGATCGCCACATCGGTCGGGTCCGCCAGCACGCCGCCGGGAAAAGTGACCTGCGCGCGTGAGCCGAAAGTGTCGTCTGTCACGGTGCCCCCGGCAGCGGGGTTGGAGATTGTTCCATCGCCAGTCAGCGAGGGTTGAATCACAACGAGGTCCGTGGGGAAGCCCATCGCCTGCAGCGCAGCGGTGTCCAGAAAAAGTGTGTTTCCTGTTGCGTCCTTAAGCTGGAGGAGATCAATTTTCCATGTGCCGTCCTCACTGAATCTGGGGAAAAAGACGTTCCCCTCCCAGGTGCCGTTCTGAGGGGTACCAGCTACGAGGCTAAATCCAAAGAAGAAAGCTGCCGAGCGCACTTGCTGGCCCGAGGGGCTGCGAAAATTGACACCCGCCTCGAAAAAGCTGGACTGATCGGTCGTGGGTGAGAAGTCCGCCCCGGCCAGATCATCGGTGATGTTCAGGGTCACGGCTACATTCTGATGATCGAGGGAGGTATTTATCACCGTGGGAAGAAAGCTCAGCCCTGTCAGTGCCGGCGGAGAAGTATCGGTAGGAACGGACGATACGGATAAGTCCGTGGATAAACCCAATCCAGCCAACTGGGTCGTATTGAGGCTGCCGAAGTTTCCCGCAAGGTCCCGAGTCGTGAGGAAAGTGATCTGCCATGTTCCAGGCTCGCTATACCGAGGCAGTGTAAGAGTTGCCTCCCAGGCACCGTCGAGGTTATCGCCGCTCACGAGGCTAAAATCAAAGTTACCAACGTAGATGTCTTGTCCCCCCGATGGGCTGGCCATTGTCACCGGAAAGAACGAAAAGATCTGGTTCGTGGGTGTCGAGGGAAAGATGACACCGGAAAGGGCATCGGCTACGGTCAGCCTTATTGTCACTGGCTGCGGACCTGCAGAAACGTCCACCGCCGACGGAGATATTGTAATACCTGTAACCGTAGGGCCGGAGACGTCGGTTGGTGCGGAAAAGACGTTCAGGTCCGTGGGGAACCCGAGACCCTCCAGCGTAGGAGCATCGAAACAAGAAGTATTGCCGGCCGCATCGCTAAGGCATAGGTTGTCTACAATCCATGCCCCATTCTCGCCGTACCGCGGGAACTGCACGGTTCCTTCGAGCGTGCCATTCAAGGCGCTGCCTGCCACGAGCGGAAGAGATCCCAACTGAAGCTGGGAGGAAGGGCTTCGAAAAGCCACAAACCCGAAAGACGCTCCTGCCAAATCATCCGTGAACTGAATGGTCGCGGTGACGGTCTGCGGTCCGT
>CAZCUL010000568.1:0-4819 GCA_964501475.1 uncultured Verrucomicrobiota bacterium
GCCTCAAACCGCGCGGGATCGATTCGCTCCGCCGCACCGGCCGACAAACCACTTGCCAGCAGAGACAGCGCGGCGCTCACGATCAGATTTGGAGCGGAAAGTTTCATATCAACCTGACTCTAAGAATTCCAACCAACGGGCGCAATCCTCTTCGGAGCGGCAATTTTGCCCATGAACCTCCTCTCCCTGAAACTGGTCCGTGTCGATTTTTGAATTGGCAATGACTTGCCCTGATCCTATGCTAGCGCGGAATGACCGCAGCCCGAAAAGCCACGAGCGATGAAAAGAAAGCCGAGAAGGACATGATTGTGACCAATAAGTTGGGTATTCATGCGCGGCCGGCGGCCTTATTCGTCAAAACGGCCAATCGCTTCGATTGCGAAATCCTGGTCGAGAAAGACGGCGAGACGGTGAACGGCAAGAGCATTATGGGATTGATGATGCTCGCGGCGGGGCCCGGCAGCAAACTCAAGGTTTTGGCCAACGGCGGCGACGCAAACAAAGCGCTGGGCGAATTGGAAGCTTTGCTGGCCCGTAATTTCGACGAGGATTGAGGCGCGAAGGCCGAATAGGCCCGGCACTGGCCGAGGCGGACTGCTGACCGCGGGAGGCGCGGAGATTCAAACAGGAGGGACGCGTTGTTTCTACTCGGCAGTCGAGGCGAGTTTCCGGGGCCGCAGCGTGTCTTTGGGATCACACCCATTCCAAGCGCCACGGATCACGGCGGACGATATCCCGCCAGAACAGATTGGCTTCCGGGTCGCCAATGAATTCCTCTTTGCCCGGGTCCCACTTCAGGCGGCGATTGTTCCAATAAGCAATGTTCCCGAGGTGGCAGACGGTGACCGACCGCGCGCCGACCTCAACGTCGCAGATCGGTTTCTTGCGCGTGCGAATGCACTCCAGCCAGTCGTCCTGATGACTGTTGCTCTTGTAAAGGTGAACCTCGTTCGCGCCCAGCGGTTCCTGCGCAATTTCCGCCGGCGTGGCCTCGAATTTTCCGCGGTTCACATGGATTTTGCCATCCGTCCCATGGAAGACAACGCCATCGCCGTTGACGTGAACCATCTCGACGCCATTGGCGTAGAGGTAGCGCAAGCCGCGGGTGGCCTTCGGGTCTTCCGGAGGAATAATTTCGACCGGACCGCTCTCGTCCATGCCCAGGCCCCATTGCGCGATGTCAAAGTGGTGAGCTCCCCAATCGGTCATCATGCCGCCCGAGTATTCGCGATAATTGCGCCAGTTCGGGAAATGATCATGCACGCCACGCGGACTCAGCACCGAGTTATAGGGCCGCGCCGGCGCCGGCCCGAGCCAGAAATTCCAATCCAGGCCGGGCTCGGCTTTCTCTTCCGGCAGGTCGCACCATTTCGAGGGAGGGCCGATGGCGACTTCGACCTTTTGCACCTTGCCGATGCGCCCGCTCCGGACCAGTTCGCAGGCGCGACGAAAGTTCTCTGAAGAACGTTGCTGGCTGCCGGTCTGAAAGACGCGATCATTCTTTCGGACCGCATTCACCATGGCGCGACCTTCGCGAATTGTCAGCGATAACGGCTTCTCGCAATAAATGTCCTTCTTCGCCTGAGCGGCGGTAATGACAGGGATGGCATGCCAATGGTCCGGCGTGCCCACCACCACAGCGTCGATGTCCTTTCGGGCAAGAAGCTCGCGGAAATCCTCATAAGCGGCGCACCCCTTGTACGAACCGGAACCGGTCTTCTGAGCGTAATAATCCTCGGCGCTCTTTTTGGCGTGCTCGCGCCGGGTTGTATCGACATCGCAAACGGCAACCACCTGTGTCTGGCCTCGGCGCAAAAAGCCGTTCATCAATCCGAGCGCCTGCTTGCCAGTGCCAATAATGCCCATGGTGATCCGCTCACTCGGCTTCGTCTCCGCGGCCCAGACGCGGCCGGGAATGATTTGGGGAGCGACAGCCGCCACCATGGTTGTGGTTTGAAGGAAACGCCGGCGGGAGAAATGATTCTGCTTGGCCATAAATTCTGCTTTCCAGTTTTACCGATTGAGTTCGCTTCGGACGCAGTATGAAATCGATTGCGCGCCGGATCAACCCGCTTTTCGATGGCGAAATCCTGGCCCGTTGTTAAAGCGCCAGAGGACTACTGGAGAGACTTGCTGGCATCATTGCGGCTCAGCGCTCGATTGCTCCCTTGCGAACGATTTCGATGAGGTCTTCGGCCTCAATGGCGAAAGGTTCAAGCGGGCTTCCGGCGAAGAGGAGGCGCTCCTTCTCGACGTCGAACCCGTTGACTCGAAAGAACGACCCATTGCGAGTGGCCACTTCGAACTCGGCGGGCACCTCCCGCGGGTCGCGCAGCAAAATGGCCCATACTTTGTGCCGCTCGAAATCGCGCACGCCAAACAGGACCGAATCGATCCTGACCCGGTTGCCTTCCAACCTCCGGAATTCGCCGTCGATAAAATCGCGATTTCGCAACAGGAGCCCGCGTCTTCCCGGTTCCAGGCTGGAAACAAGCTCCCCGGGAATTCGATCAAGAAAAACGCGCGCCACGTTGACGGTGGAAAGGACCGGTTCGCGGGGCGAGGTGCTGAAATGCAGGGCGGTTTCATCGGCCGCATGAGCGCTTCGCGCGACGATGGACCCTTCGGTGAGCATGACGCCCGCGGAGAGTTCCGGCTTCTCCTCTTGCCGGCGCGGCGGTTTCACCGGTTTGCTCACCACGGAAGGCCTGCGCTCGTTGAGCCTGGTCGGGACGAGGTTTTGGGGCGGGATAATGGTTTCCTTGAACGAGGGCGCGCTCCAGGCCAAACGGGCCCGCGCCTGGCCGGCGTTTTCGTAATGTTCGAGGCGCAAGTCGTATTCCTGGCCACTCTCGAGTTCGATAGCCTTGCTCTTCAATTGGAAAACGCCGTCGCTCCATTGGTCGATCATGCGTTCGCCGTTCACCCACAAGCGAACACCGTCGTCGGCGCTGACATGAAACGTATAGGGCCGGCTCTCGAGGACCTTGAGGCGCCCTTCCCAGCGAATGCAGAAATGGTCGCGCGGAATGCCTTCCATGGGCGAACCGTCCTTCCAGTCGAAATCGATTTTCTGGTCGATCCGATAGCGCGCGCTCCCATTGAAGGCCTTTCCTTTAAAATAGGCGCCGATCAGTCCGCCGCTCTCCGCCGAAGGGACCGAGCTTTTCTTATGAAAAAGGTGCTGGTTGCGAATGATCTCCTTGTCCAGGGACGGGCCGCTCCAAAACAGCTTTGCCATGGCGCCGGACGTGCGCTCGTAAAACTCAAACTTGATCGGGTATCGCCTGTCCTTCTCCACATCCATTTCTCCGCTCCCTTCGGTCGGCGATTGATCGCGCCACTGGTCCACCAGCAATCTGTCGTTCACCCAAAGCCGGCCGCCATCGTCGGTCACAATGTAAAAGCGGAATTTGCCGGAGGCCGGCGCCTGCACTTCGCCTTCCCAGCGGGCGCTGAAATGGTCCCGCGGGATGCCATCCGCAGGCGAGTCATCCCCCCATTGAAAGTCCACTTGCGGATCGATTCGACTGACTTTCTTTCCGGACAAGTCCATTTTGCCGAAATAGGTCCCCTCCAGTCCGCGGCCACCTTCCCTGGCGCGCAATGCCTCATCCGAAACGAATTGGCAGGAAAGAGACAGGAGCTGATCCAGGGCTATGCGATTGGTGAGGCCGGCCTCACCAATGACGAGGAAAGCGCCCGGCTCGAATCGAATCTCGCCATCGAAGCTTTTGCCGTCGAGCCGTTCCACTTCGCCGAAAAGCGCTCCGAAAAGCGGCGCGGGAGCGAGCGGCCACAGGGCGCAGCTCCAGTGGATAACAAAGAGACAACATAAATGTGGTCGAAAATGCATCGTTCCAAATCCCCGGCTTTATCAGATTGCAATGCCTGCGCCTTATCGCTGATAGAGGGGCAGGTAGTGGTAAGGCATTGCCAGGATCATGGTGTAAACGGCAGTGCAATAAACCGGGCCGACTCCGCCTTTGCCGGAATCCAACTTCGGTTCCCAATAGGAGATGTCCCCTTTGGAAATGACATGATCGAGGAGAACTCCCTTCAGCTCCGAATACCAACGCTTCCAGGTGTCGCCGCCAATCATGTATTGGGCCGGCGCGGCGTAAAAATGGCCGTAGGTGAACCATTCCTGCCGGTGTTTGGCGTTCCGCACCAGGTACTCCGAGCCCTTCCGGACCATCTCCTCATCGTAAAGCCCGCAAACCTGGAGCGAATAAATGGCCGCGGCGGTGCGCGCAAAACCGGGCTCGCGATTCGGCTGGTAGGTAAAACCCCCGCTCTTCGGATGGTAGCATCGCTTCACATACTTCACCGCATTATCGATGGTGGACTGCGGCACATCCAAACCGGCGTTTTTGGCGGCCCGCAGCGCCACGACTTGCAGGACCGTCACCGAAATATCCGCGTCGCGCGCGATGGGCCGGTAACGCCAGCCGCCTTCATTGTTCTGCGAAGCAATGATGAGTTTGATGACGCGTTCCAACTTCGCGCGCATCGCCTCCGAACGCGTTTGCCCGTAAAGCTCCGCCAGGGCAATGGAAGCAATGCCATGCCCATACATGTATTGGCCGTTATTGCGGTTGCCGATGATTCCGTCCCCCGCCGTGGAATCGAGCAGGAAGCGCAGGCCCGCCGAGACCGGCTTGCCAAACTCTCCTTCGCCCGGCAATTGTCCGGCCGCTTGAAACGCCATCAGCACGTAACCCGTCATGGCCACCGGGTGACTCCGCTCTTCGCCGGAAGAACCCCACGAACCGTTTGGCTGTTGTTTGGACGTCAGATATTTCAAGGCGCCCCGGAT
>CAZCUL010000569.1:0-10737 GCA_964501475.1 uncultured Verrucomicrobiota bacterium
TCGGAAAGAGAACCGTGACAAAACCGGAACGCAACATCACTGCACGCTTGACAATTTTAGAGCCATATCAACGACACGGATCACCGACCGCCGCCGGAAGCGGGCGCCGGCAGCGAATCCAGCGTCCGAAAAATCCGGAGCATCGAAACTGCAGCGCGGGGCAGCGGTTCGTGTGGATCCGCTGGTTGGGCGATGTGGTCGCAATAGTCATAACCATCTGTCGATGTCATCCTGAACGTCACGGGTCGCCTTCCGGAATTCCCGGAAACCCAGAGTAATGCCCGCATACAACTCAGGGTGCAGTAACACTGTGACGGCGCCGCACCAGACAGCGAATAATCCTACGACGAGACGCGAGCGAAATAGACCTTCCGCCCACACCGGCCAGAAAATGGCGCATGCGAATAGCGATGTGGTCGCGAGGGCGAATGCAACGGAGGATATTCTTCTGGTCCGGTGTGGCCGCATCAATTCTCCTCAGCATGGAGCTTCCGCCCAACGATAAAGCTCAGGCACAGCGCCCGGAAGCGCCGCCTGACCATGAAAGGAACCAACGATGAACCAACCGACACCCGAAACTGAAGCGCGGGGCGCTGTTGCCTGCACCGACTTGTTGGCCGTCCTGGGATCGTCAAGTCCATGTGACCTCTGCCTGCTTCGCGCCTCGAATTCGGTCCAATAAAACTCTGCAGACATACCTTTTGCCGTCGCACTCCATCTCGAACTCCCCTGTCTTGGCCTTTGGATCGCTCACCTGGCTCGCCAGAAAATCCATCATCTCGCGTCCCGACCATGACTCGAAGTCAATCTCTGCTGCCTGTGAACCTGCCGCAAACGACGCCATCGTATGGGGTGGATTCGGCTCAAGCCGGAACGCAGTCGCTCCAATAGCAACAGCGTCCGCCAATATCCCGATAAGCTGGGGCGGTACCTGCGTCACCATCTTGCGTCGTGCAGTGCTCATGGAATGCTGTCCGGCCAACGACGTTGCTCAGTGACGCGCCGCCAAGGGTGCCCGAGCTGAAACCTGAGCGCAACCGGCGCGTTCACTGGAGCAGCCTGGTTGGGCCAAATGTTAGCGGTAGACACAAAAATAAACCCTGATGGTAGCGGTTTGTTGAATCGGATCTGAGGCCAGTAGATATATCTCCGGGCCGTTCAGCGCTCCGACGTAAGTGAACTGACGACCCGGTAAAGCCTCGACCAATAACCTGTTCGGCTCATCCCAACATGTTGCGAGTTGAAGTGTCGTCTTTCCGTCAGCAGCAATCGATTTCAATTCGGGTTTGCCTTCGGGTTCCGGATCGTGAGCTGAGACTACGATAATCTTGGATACGCGGGAAATCGTGCGCGGTGCAAGCGAGGAACATCCGGACAAAAACAACCCAGCGTAAGCGATTAAAGGTGCCACGCAGATCCTCATGGCCCAACGATGAAGCTCAGGCACGCCGGGCCTGCGGCTCAAGGCGACAAGACCAGCGCTCACCGGCGTTGCCTGGAGCGCCTGGTTCGGTGATAAAACGTTCATACTCCAAAATCTCCATCTCACCTTTCGAACTGTAGGATCGGAGAGAGGCAGTGAGGACGCCGTCGTTGGCACCGGCCGAAACAAAACACAGTAGTCGAACACCCAAAGGCCAAGCGAAAGACTGCCAACCGCAAGGCTCACGAGAAAAACCTGATAACGCAATTTTCGCAGCAAGTGCATGTGCTTACGCCGAACGCTCCGGCTCAGGCACGCCGGGCCAAAGACATCCGATTGCCAACTGAGACGCAAAACTGGCGTTGCCTGCAGCCGGCTTGTTGGCCGACGATTTTTCATGTTGGCGGTGCCATCTGTCCTCCGCCGCCCGGCAACGCGGGCAATGCATGACGGGACCCTGCAATGGACTCTCGTGACCAGGCACCAAAATCTGTTCGCAACCGCCGTGAAGCTCGCGCCACGAATTAGGGAACTTGCGTTGCTGCGCCTGCACAAAGGCCTTCGGGTCGGTCCTTGGATAGCCGTAAACGATGGGGGCTACTGACTGCTCGCGGACGCGACCATGAATGCGGCAAGTGTCGGAATCGGGTGAGTCGTAAGCAGACTCGACGACGCGCTCGCGACAACCGACGAACAACACCGTCATCACGACGGCGAGGGGGATGCGCAATAGTCTCATCGCATAGTTGGCCAACGACAAGCTGACCGACGATGAGGAGCGCGCCAAGAGCGGTCGCTTTGGAACAGAAACGTCATCGCGCTCCTCATCGTTCGGTCCGGCGACTTGTTAGCCCCTACCCGCCTCACGGAGGTGGAGAACCTCCGCCAAGAAATCTTTGGTCAATCTCGCGTTTCAAGAACTCCAACAGTGTCTGGAAAGTCCAGGAAACACCTGGTTTGATAATATGCTCTTTCGCTTTCTCCCAAATCTTGCTGTCTCGAGTGGCATCAAGGAAGTCGTGCCCCGCCCATGTGAGGCGTTGCACGAGTGCGCCAGTAGCCTTTCCTTCTACATTAACTAGAAAATCTGCGACTATCAGTTTCGCGTCGTTCATCAACTGAAGGTTGTAAATTTGGTCCTCGTCGGAATAGGACGCAAGCTCTGGAGGTGCTTCCCCGGTCTCTTGCTCAATCATGAGCAATCGAATGAGTTCCATGTCACGCTTCATGATGGAGAACCGATGCGGGCTAACAGGTATTGGACAACTTGTCGTAATTGCCGGGAAAAATCCGGACTAGACAACAGTTGCCTAGTTCGGGATTCGATTGTGGCGAAGAAGCTAAGTTTTTCGGTCCAAGGAGGCAAGCATGAAGCCGCAAATGGGGAGTCGCCCGGTCAATCCGCGCGAGTCGGAAAAGGAGCGAACATTCTGGGAAAAGTAGTGGAAAGCGCTTGCGGAGCAACAAGTCAGGTCGGAGCGGTTCATTTGGCATGAGCCGTTCAGCGGTTCATTCGATTCATCTCGCCGAAGCGATTGAGGGGGTGTGACAGCCAGGATGTGACCGATTGGCTCAGACTAATGGCAAACCAGCCCAGGAGCGAGGCGTGGAAGATGAATCAGGCCAACGCGGCGCTTAAGATACTGTTTCAGAATGCTTGCGAATGCCTTGGTCGAAAGATTGGCCGGCGGGGTTCCTTGGGCAGGACGAAGCGGATATTTGGCTTGGGGTTCCATCGGTCGGGGAGGCGCGGGTGGTTCGCGGGGAAGCGGAAGTGCGGCGAGTTTTCCGGGGGGAATTGGAGAAGCTGATGCGGGCGTTGCGTTACTTGCGGTATTCCCACTGCCTTCTCCCTTTGCCGCTCCGAACCATAATTTGGCCCCGGTCGAAATCCACCTCCTGCACCCGCAACCGGACGCACTCCATCAGTCGCAGCCTGGGTGTTTCCGCAGTCGCGGTTGGCAATTGATAACATAGCGAAACCAAACACCCATGAACAAAAGATTGGAATCGCGGCTTCCTGCTGAAGTTTGGGCGATGCCTATCGCGCAGATCTCCCCCAGCATGCGGTTAAGGGCGCCTCCTCTCCCTGTCCTTCTCCTCCACTTTGGGGTGGAAGAGAGGAGATAAAGAGTCCGGCTGATAGCCCGTCCGACGCGATTGGAGAGGCTTACCATGAGCACCGTTCGAGCTTTGGCAAATTTGAGGATGGCACCGCAAATGCGTAAAGGCAGGAGTGACACTTGAATCAGAAAGGTTTTCGGGAAATGAAGGCATCCAGGCATATTCCGCTGCGGTTCAGCCACGCGACATCCGGCAGTTTCACATTGCCCATTCGCAAGCGGCCACTCCCCCACCATTTCCCGCCCGGCGTTGCAAAGAAGCTGCATCTCAAGGATGAGAAACATGACGACGAGCGGCATACCGAGCGATAAGCCGAGCGCGGACGGGCGGCAGGCTGGCTTATACCGTCTTTGTCACGGCGAAGCGTCTTCAAGGGCGGCTTTGCCGCGACGGTGTGGCGAAGGTTGTGGCGGGCGCGGCTTTTCCATCGTGCCTGCCCAACCGAGCCCGGGGACGGAACCTCTCTCTCCATGAACCTCCTCTCCGTGAAACTGGTAGGGACATCGCGCTGCGGTGTCCCCGCCCGCGCAGCAGCGGACGGAATGGCTGCGCCGCTGAACGCGGCGCTGTCGGCGCAGCGCGCCGTCCCTACCCTGAGCGTGCTGAAGCTGATAATTCGCCCGTCGTCTTTCCTGTGCGCGCGGCCAAAACGCCAGAGGACTGGGCGCAGTCCAAGACCTGGCGGATCTTCCAATGGCCCCGGTAAACGCGAAGCGTCTTGGCGTGTGGTATTCCTCTGCGCTCTGCCGGCGCGCTCCGGAACGTGTTCTTCCTGTCACAGCCAGCCAAATCGAATTTGGAGGCGCCCTTCCTCGCTGGCCCCACAACCAGCGGAGTTGAAACGGGCAACTCCGGGTAAAGGGACACGTGGAAAACTGCGCGAGGGCGGCGGCTGCTGGTTGAGGTCGGGAAGAAAACCATCGGGTTGGGTCTAGCCCGGCCTTACCAGCGGCGCGCCCTCCGCTATTTCACGCGGGACAGTCTGCCACTCGAATGCGCACCGAAGTGTTCCAACTATAATCCGCCCTATCCGGCGATGGGCGCAATCGATGAGAAACGACGCAGCGCGGCGGGCGTCTGCCGCTATGAGCAATGACGTTCACGCGGGAGAGGTTTCGACGGGGGCTCACCCTTTACTCTTCATCCCCAGGAGTCTTGCGGGGAGGTAGAGCACTCCCCGGATGAACGCAAAAAGAGCCGATAACGTCACACCTACGAGACGAAGCGGCCAGGAAACCACCCAGAGGACCGGGTAGGCGACCAGCGCCAAAATCGCCAGCGGCCAGGAAAGGGCGAAGAGGATGCACCAGAGCAGGACCGCCAAGAGCAATTTCATAGAGAGCCTCCAGCCTTCCGCAGCGCCGTCTCCGGCCCATGAACCGCCACCGGCTCGACGCACAGGTGAAGTGCGCCGGCAGAGCGCGGTGGCGAGAGCGGCTGGGCGGCGAGGGTAGCGGTGGCTCGGCAGGGCAAAAGCGGTGTCGCGCGTCGCTTGCCGCCGCACTCAAAATTCGCAACCTGCGCTCTGATCCTTTTCATGAAGAAGGATTGTTAATCCCTTGAGCCGGTGATGAAAAGCGATTTTCGAATCGAGCTTGTGAAAAAATTCACAAATTCACTTGCCTCGTGTTTTTGCGCTGTTTAGGGTCGCGTCGGAAGCGGGCTCCGGCTCGTTCAACGCCATGCAGACATCGACGACCGAACTCGGCTACAACTCCAGGATCGAAGGCGAGGTGGTGGTGACCCGCGTGGATGCCGCCTTGAATTGGTTTCGCAAACACTCCCTGTGGCCCATGCCGATGGGGCTGGCCTGTTGCGCCATCGAGTTAATGGCGGCGGGCGCCAGCCGATTCGACATCGCGCGGTTTGGTTCGGAAGTGATGCGGTTTTCGCCGCGGCAATCCGACGTGATGATCGTGGCGGGCACGGTGACCTACAAGATGGCGCTGGCGGTGAAGCGGATTTACGAACAGATGGCTGAACCCAAATGGGTGATCGCGATGGGGGCGTGCGCGTCCACAGGCGGGATGTATCGGAGTTATGCTGTGCTGCAGGGCGTGGACCTGATCGTTCCGGTGGACGTGTATGTGGCCGGCTGCCCGCCGCGGCCCGAGGCTTTGCTCGACGCGCTCTTGAAGCTGCAGCAGAAAGTTGCCCGCGAACCGCTGATCGCCAGTCAGAAAGTGGCCTGAGGTGCGCGAGGCCAACCCCGGGATTTCATGTCGGCTTTGGACCTGGCTCAAAAACTAAACGCTCAATTTGGCGAACTCTTCGCCGAGCCGGTGGAGTTTCGCGGCGAGGTGACGCTCCTCCTCAAAGACTCGGAGCGGATCACCGATGTCTGCGCCTTTGCCAAACGGGATCTCGGATTCAATTACCTGGTGGACATCAGCAGCCTGGACCATTACGGAAGCGATCCGCGCTTTACCGTGGTTTATCATCTTTATGGTTACGGGCATCGCTGCCATCTGCGGCTCAAGGCGGATGTGAGCGAGGAACTGTGCGAGGTGCCGACGGTTACCGGCATTTGGCGGACGGCGGATTGGCATGAGCGGGAGATTTACGACATGATGGGGATTCGTTTTCGCGGGCATCCTGATTTGAGGAGGATTCTGATGTGGGACGGCTATCCTTATTTTCCGTTGCGGAAGGATTTTCCGTTGGCTGGGAAAAGCAGCGAAATGCCGGAAGTGGCCTTCACCAAACCGGTCCCTCTGGAAGGCGGGCCGTTCGTGACGGTTCCCGGCGGCAAAGATTCGATGGCGCGCGAACCTCGAGTGCGCATTCCGGAAACAGACGCTTTGGAAACGAATGCCCGTCTGGCGCGGCGGGACGATGTGCGGAAGGCGCACGAGCCTTCGCCGGACCAACGTTGAGAATGAGCAAGGTTCAGGAAATCGAGTATAAAGATTCGCCATCGCGGCTGGCAGCGGCTCATGCCAAAAGCGCCAGCACTCCCGGCCCGGAAACGGACGAAGTCCCGACCGAACGCATGGTGCTGAACATGGGACCGTCCCATCCGGCCACTCATGGGGTCTTGAGGATCGTGCTTGAACTGGATGGCGAGGTCATTACCAGGGCGATTCCGGACGTGGGATATCTGCATCGCGGGGATGAAAAGATCGCCGAGAACATGACCTACACGCAGTTCATTCCTTACACCGACCGGCTCGATTATCTGGCGCCGTTGGCGAACAACGTTGCGTATGCGCTCGCGGTGGAAAAGCTTTTGGGAATCGAAAAGGAGCTGCCGCCGCGCTGCCAGTTCATCCGGGTGATCTGCTGCGAATTGGCTCGGATTTCGGCTCATTTGCTCGGTATCGGGGCCTTTGCCATGGATGTGGGGGCGTTGACGATTTTCCTCCACACATTCACCGAGCGGGAGAAGATTTATAACCTGATCGAGGCGCTGACGGGGGCGCGTTTCACCACCACGTACACTCGCATCGGCGGGCTGTCGCGCGATCTGCCTCCGGGCTGGGTCGAACAATGCCGGAAGTTCTGCGAGGGAGTGGTTCGCAATTTCGACGAAAGCGAGAAGCTGCTGACCCGCAACCGCATCTTCGTGGATCGCACCAGGGACGTGGGGGTGATCCGAAAAGAAGCGGCCATCGACTATGGATTGACCGGGCCGAACCTGCGCGGGAGCGGCGTTGATTACGATTTGCGCAAGGCCCATCCCTACCTGGTTTACGATCAGCTCGAGTTTGATGTTCCGATCGGGTCGGTGGGCGATTGCTACGATCGCTATCTGGTGCGGATGGAGGAAATGCGTCAGAGCGTAAGGATTCTTCGGCAATGCCTGGAGCGATTGCCGGGCGGACCGGTCAATGTTGAGGATGGCAAGGTTGTCTTGCCGCCCAAAGACCGGGTGCTCACTCGAATGGAGGAGCTGATTCACCATTTCATTCTGGTCACACAAGGGGTGAACGCGCCGCCCGGCGAAGTTTACTTTGGCGCGGAAAACCCCAAAGGCGAGCTTGGCTTTTACATCCACAGCAAGGGGGGCGGCACGCCGCACCGGCTGAAAATCCGCGCGCCGTCATTTGTGAATCTGAGCATTTTGTCGGAATTGCTTCCGGGTCACATGATAGGCGACGTGGTGGCGATCCTGGGCTCCCTGGATTTCGTGATGGGGGAATGCGATCGATGAAACGGCGCCGCTTCTGGAATCGGGAATCGCGGCCGAGCGCGGAATTTATGCCGCTGCGTGCCAGACTTGAGGAAACATGACTTTCAGCCTCCCAGCCCGGCTTGAGGCCGAGATTGATGAAATGATCACGCACTATCCGCAAAAGCGGAGCGCGTCGATGATGGTGTTGCACGAGCTCCAGGAACATTTCGGCTGCCTCTCGCAGGAGGCGATCGAGTGGACCGCGCAAAAGCTGGAACTGGAGCCAATCAACATTTACGAGCTGGTTACCTTTTATCCCATGTTTCATCAGGAGCCGGTGGGGAAATATCATTTGCGGGTCTGCCGGACTTTGAGCTGCGCGTTGGCGGGAGCTTATGAGCTGCGCGAGCATCTGTGCAAAAAGCTCGGGCTCGATTCGAAAAAAGAGGGGTTGATCACGACCGCGGACGGAGAATTCACGGTCGAGTTTGTGGAATGCCTGGCCAGTTGCGGGACCGGCCCGGTCATGATGTGCAACGGGGATTTCCACGAGGCGGTCAGCGAGAAAAGAGCCGAAGAGATTCTGGCGAAGTGCCGGGCCTGAAGCCCGATTTGAGATGGAAACCTGTGAAAAACGGTTTGGCTGCCCGACATGGATTTGAACCATGACAAACAGATCCAGAGTCTGCTGTGCTACCGTTACACCATCGGGCAAGTTCGCGTCGCCAAACCTAAAGCCTCCCCTCGAACAGTCAAGCCGCTGATATGCCTGCGGAATACCGACTTATCCTGAAGAACATCGATCAGCCGGACTATACGGCGGACATCGATTGTTATCTGCGCCACGGCGGTTACGAGGCGCTCCGGAAGGCCCTGGCGCTTGGCCCGAGAAACCTGGCCGAAGGCAAGACCATGAGCGGGCCGGAGCAGATCCGGGAAGATGTAAAGCTCTCGGGCCTGCGCGGGCGGGGCGGAGCCGGCTTTCCCTGCGGGCTGAAATGGTCGTTTGTCGATCGCAAGAGCGGCAAACCGATTTACCTCATTTGCAATGCAGACGAATCGGAGCCGGGCACCTTCAAGGACCGCCAGATTCTTTACAAGGACCCCCATCAGATGTTGGAGGGAATGATCATCGCCTGTTACGCGAACGATGTTCATCTGGCCTACATTTACATTCGGGGCGAATTCGTGGAAGGCGCCAGAATCCTGCGGCGCGCGCTCGGGGAGGCGAAGGCGAAGAGCTTTCTCGGGAAAAACATTCTGGGCAGCGGGTATGATCTGGAAATCCACATTCACCGCGGGGCGGGGGCCTACATTTGCGGGGAAGAGACGGGCTTGATCGAATCGCTTGAAGGGAAACGCGCCTACCCACGCATCAAACCGCCTTATTTTCCGGCGGTGTTGGGTCTCTACATGTGCCCCACCATCGTCAACAACGTCGAGACGCTCTGCAACGTCAGGCACGTCGTGGCCCTGGGCGGCGGGGAATTCGCCAAACTCGGCACGCCCAATAACACAGGCACGCGCATTGTCAGCCTGAGCGGCCACGTGCGCAGGCCGGGTTATTACGAGATCGAAGTGGGCAAGGCAACCATCGGTGAATTGATCTTTGATCCGGCTTTCGGCGGCGGTTTGCGCGAAGGTCGAAGGCTGAAAGCAGTCATTCCCGGCGGGTCTTCGGCAAAGGTTTTCAAAGCAGGCGAGAAATTCAAACTGAAGAAGAAGGATTCGGACGGCAAGGAAACCGAGCGCGAAGTGGACATGCTTGATTTGCCTTACGACTTCGACACCTTGATTGCGGCGGGCAGCATGTCCGGCTCGAGCGCGATCATCGTCATGGACGACTCGACGGATATCGTGGCGGCGCTGGCGAACATAGCCGAGTTTTACGCGCATGAAAGTTGCGGGCAGTGCACGCCCTGCCGCGAGGGCTCGCTCTGGATGGCCAAGGCCCTGCACCGGCTCACACATGGCGAAGGACGCAAACAAGACGCGGATTATCTGGTCAGGATTGCGGACAACATCCCCGGCGGCCGAACCATCTGCGCTTTTGGCGAAGCCTGCTCGTGGCCGGTGCAGAGCTTCGTGGGCAAATTCCGGGAGGAATTCGAGGCCCGCGGCGCCGCCGATGAAGCGCGGCGCGCAACCGAGCCTGCCGGCGCGGAGCAGAGTGCTGATCTCAGAATGGCCGCCAGCCCGGAGTCATGAATTGCCCATTGCTGATATACCGCGGAGCCGCCGAGGCGCGGGAGGCGGATGAACTGACCGAACGCGTGAACGGGGCGGGACTAGCCGTTCACAGGGACATCGGTCGTGGTTTGCTGGAATCGGCCGACCCCGCGTCTCCGGGCCTTCGCAGTTAAAACCATGCCCGCCACCGCCCAAACCCCAGTCGCCGAAACCATCACCGTCAAGGTGAATGGGAAGAGCGTGGACGTGCCTAAAAGCATGCCCGATCCGCTGGGCGGGAAGCCGCTTCCGACCACCATGATTCAGGCTTGTGCGCTGGCTCAGGTGGATGTGCCCCATTATTGCTACCATCCGAAGCTGCCCGTCGCGGGAAACTGCCGCATGTGTCTGGTTGAATTTGGCACGCCCGCGCTGGGGCCGGATCGGAAACCGCTTTTGAACCCGGACGGCACGCTCAAGATCGCCAAATCGCCCCGGCCGGCCATTGCTTGCGCGACCCCGGTTTCGCCCGGGATGGAGATTTACACCGACACACCCGGTGCCAGGCAGATGCGCAACGGCGTGATGGAATTCCTGCTGATCAACCATCCGCTCGACTGTCCGATTTGCGACCAGGCGGGCGAATGCAAGTTGCAGGAGTATTCCGTCGATCACGGCCAGTCCGGCAGCCGGTTCATCGAGGAGAAGGTGCACAAGCCGAAACAGGTCGATTTGGGCCCGCGCATTGTTCTCGATGACGAGCGCTGCATTCTTTGCACGCGTTGCATTCGCTTTACGCGCGATGTGGCCGGCGACGACGCGCTCGGAATTGTCAATCGCGGCTGTTATAGCACGCTCACCCGTTATCCGGGCTGGCAGTTCGACAACAACTACACATTGAACACGG
>CAZCUL010000570.1:0-10530 GCA_964501475.1 uncultured Verrucomicrobiota bacterium
TTGACGCCGGCGAGAAAACTCTGGCGCCCGCTTTTGGCGCATCCTCTGGCACCCCGCTGGGGTGCATGCTTTTTTGCCAACGCTTTCCGGAGGTCTCCGCTACGCTGCGACCTCCGGCTACCATCTGGCATCGCTTTGCGGTGCGTGACGGCGCAGCGCGCCGTCCCTACCCTGATCCGGACCGCGGGGCTCTGGCGCGCACGCTCTGGCCGTAACAGGGTCTTTGGGAGAACCACACCTTCCGGGGTCAATAGACGTCGCGCTGGTAGCGCTTCTCCGCCTGCAAGCGGCGAACGTACTCGGCCGCTTGTTCCGCAGTTTGCTGACCGCCCATTTCGATCACTTGATGCAGCGCCTTGTCCACGTCTTTGGCCATGCGGCTGGCATCGCCACAGACGTAGAAGTGCGCGCCTTCCTCGATCCAGCGAAACAGCTCAGTGGCATGCTCGATCATGCGATGCTGCACGTAGAACTTCCCGGCCTGGTCCCGCGAAAAGGCTGTCTCGAGCCACTGCAAGGTCCCGCCTTGCAGCATTTCCTCGAGTTCGGTTCGGTAGAGAAAATCGCTCGCTGACCGTTGATCGCCAAAGAAGAGCCAGTTCCTGCCCGATGCCCCGCTTTCGCGTCGTTCATGGAGAAACGCCCGGAATGGCGCCACGCCCGTTCCCGGTCCGACCATGATCATGGCTCTGTCCGGCGGCGGCGGCCGGAAGTGTTTGCTCGCCTGGACAAACACCGGCACCGTATGCTCGACCCCGGCGCGTTCGGCCAAAAAGGTCGAGCACACCCCTTTGCGCGGCCGGCCCAACGATTCGTAGCGCAAAATGCCCACCGTTAAATGGACCTGGCCGGCATGGGCCTTGGGACTGGAAGAAATCGAATAGAGCCTCGGTTGAAGCTTCTTCAGCAATCCAATGAACTCTGCCGCCGAAAATCGCGCGGCCGGGTAAGCGATCAAGAGATCAACGATTTCGCGGCCCCAAAGAAACGTCGTCAACTCCCCGTTTACACCCGGCGCTGCGAGCCTCTTCAAGGCCGCGTCCCCGGACCTTTCCGCCATGGCTCGCAGAAACGGCTGGGAGATTTTTGTGATCTCATAATGGCCCAGGAGAGCTTCCTTCACTGGAACAGCGGTTCCGCTTCTGCCCGGCACCGGTTCTTCAGGGCGGAACTGCAAAAGCCGCATCAGTTCCTCGACCAGCCCCGGACAATTCGTGGGAATCACGCCCAAAGCATCCCCCGCCTCGTAGCTCAAGCCCGAGCCTTCCAGTAAGAATTCAAAATGCCGCGTGTCCTTGGCCGAGTCGGGGCCGTTCAGTTTTCGATTCGCCAGCAGCAGTGCTGGAAATGGATTGCTCCGGCCAGATGGGGCCGCCGCTGACTGGTTCGAATCGACGGGCGCCCCGGCGCCGAGGACTTCAATGGCACCAGCCGGTCTCGGTGAAGACGCACCCTCTGCGAGTTTCGCCAAAACCGCTTCCAGCCATTTGGCAAATGGCTCCTCGTAATCCAGATCGCAATCGACTCGCGGCTCGATTCGCTGGCCGCCGAGAGCTTCCAGTCGCGCGTCCAGCTCTTTTCCGAAGGCGCAGAACTTCGGGTAATTCGTGTCACCCAGCGCCAGGAGGGCAAAGCGTGTTTGCTCCAATCGCGGCGTGGCGTCGCTGCTGAGCGCCTGCCAAAACGCCTTTGCGTTGTCCGGCGGTTCGCCGTCCCCATAAGTGCTCGTCACCACCAGCAACCGCTCCTCTGCCGCCAATTGTTTGAGCTGGTAATTCCCCAGGTCGTGCACGGCAGGAGCGAATTCGCGCCTGGAACTTTCCTTGGCAATCCGCCGGGCCAATGTTTCGGCATTCCCTGTTTGCGACCCGAACAAAATCGTAAGCGGCCTCAGTGCGTTCGGCCTGCCGGACTCCGTCCCGGGCGCCACGCCAGCGCGGGAAAAGAGGCCTGCAAAGAAGCCATTCAAATAGGCGCGTTGCTCCGGTGTGAACGGCGCATTTTCCGGAATGAAAGGGACCGGTGCGTTCATGAAAACATCTCCTGCAACCCCTTCACTTCGTGGCGTTGCACGAATTCGGAGAATGATTCCCCCACCGCGCGCCGATCAAGGTAGGTTCGCAACACGCGCTCGAGCAGCGCCGGCAGTTCGGAAACCGGAATGCCCCGAAAAATCTCGCGCCCGAGCCTGGCGCCGGCGCCTGTTCCTCCACCAAAGACGACGTTGTAGCCTTCGTCCGACTCTGCCGCGCCGGCGACCTTCACGCCTTGCAAGCCGATGTCGCCCACGTAATGCTGGGCGCACGAGTTCGGGCAACCCGTAAAGTGGATGTTAATGGGCTGGTCGAGTTCGATGCGGTTGTTCAGGAATTCGGCCAGCGCGAGAGCGTGACCCTTGGTGTCCGTGGCCGCATATTTGCAGCCCTTATTGCCCGTGCAGGCCACCAGTCCGCCAGCGATATTGGTTGCTTCGTGATGGAGGCCCATGTGAACCAGGCTTCGCTTCACGGTCTCCACAAACCCGTCGGGAATATCGGGAATCAGCAGGTTCTGCCAGGGCGTCAGCCGCGTCTGCCCGGAGCCGTAGTTCGACGCCAGATCGGCCAGGCGCCGCATTTGGCGCGCGGACATCACGCCCACTGGAACGACCACACCGATATAATTCCGGCCTCTCTGCTTCTGGCGAAACACGCCAATGTGGCCGTGACGCAACGCGGGCGGGCGCCGCGCGCATTGCCCGGCCGGAAGCCGCACCAGCGGAAAGGCAAGCTTCTGCTGCACTTCCTGCAGGAACTTTTCCATTCCCCAACCGTCGATCAGATATTTCAGGCGCGCTTTTTTCCGGTCCGTGCGATCGCCCTGCTCGATGAAAACCCGAAGAACGGCGGCAGCAAGAGCAACCGCCTCGCCCGGTTTGATCAAGATGCCGCAGTCCTGAGCGAGTTGTTTGTGTCCGGTGATGCCCGCCAGTTCCACGCGGAAGTAAATTCCCGGATCGATGGTGGCAGCGGAATTGTCGCGAAGCAATTCGCCCTGGGCCGGCGATGCCACGCGCACAGCCATGAATCCAATGTCATTCGTCTCCGCCACGTTATCCACCGCGCCGCCGCTCTCGAAGGCAACGTTGAACTTGCGCGGCAGATTGTAGAGGTCGCGGTTGTTGAGGATGTAATGATGGAGACCGTGCGCAAACGGGCGAACATCGATCAATTCCTGGAGATCCAATCCGGCCGCAGGTGAAGCGGTGATGTTGCGGACGTTATCCACACCGCTGCCTTTTGAGGTCAGCCCCAGGGCCTGAAGCTTCGTCAGCACCATCACCAGGCTTCGCGGAGCCAGTTCGCGGATTTGGATGTTGGAGCGTGTAGTAATGGTTGCCCGGCCATCGCCGAATTCTTCCGCGATCTCCGCCAATCCCTTCAGTTGAGCGGCGCTCAGCTCACCCGCGGGAATGCGGCAGCGAAGCATGAAACTGTTCTGTGCCGGGGCCACATAAAACATTCCGAAATAGCGAAACCGAAACGTGTCTTCCTCATTCGGAAATTTGTTCTCCTCGGCATGGGACAAAATCCGGTCCCAGCTATCCAACGGATGTTCCTCGTGTTTCCAACGCTCCTGCTTCGTCACGTCGGAGAGCGGCGTGCCATAAACGGCGCCTTCCCGCGGCGCAGCCAGGTTAGGGCCGCCGCCCGCGGGATCGGCTGTGAATTGGCCGTTTGAGAGGCCGACGTAGGGGAACAATCCGCGCTGCGCAATGCCGGCCATGAACCCGGCCAGATACTCCTTTTGCTCGGCGGAGAAGCCTTTCGAGCCAGCCACTCCCGCGCTTTCAAACGAATGTTCGTGAGGAGTCATAGGCGCGTTCCCCGTATGGAATGCGCCGGCGGAGCGCAGCGGCGAAGGCGCTTTGGCCTGAGAGCGGCAACGTCACGCAAAGCGAAAGCGGTGTCGCCCTTCACTTGCCACCGCACTGCAAATGATTGTGGGGAGCTCAACATGGTTTGCCGTTCACGACTGGAAAGGTCCTGGCCTGATGGCCACGGCGCAAAACTTGTAGGCCGGTTGCCTCGAATGCGGATCAAAAGCGGGCATCGTCAGCCGGTTGACCGAGGCGTCGTGCATCGGAATGAAGACCTGGCCGCGTTGCACGTTCGAAGTCACCAGCGCCCGGGCGATGATTTCGCCCCGGCGCGACACCAGCTTCACGTTACTGCCGTGGGCAATTCCGCGTTGCCGGGCGTCTTCCGGATGAACTTCCACCTGCAGCTCGGTTGGGCCAAGGCGGCGCAGGATCTCGGATTTGTTCGTGCGGGTCAGGGTGTGCCATTGCGCGCTCGAACCTCTTCCTGTCAACAGGACAAACGGATAGTGCTCGTCGGGCATTTCCGGCGCCGGGCGCGGGGCATCAAAAAGAAACTTCGCTTTGCCATCAGGGTGACAAAACCGCCCGTCACCGAAGAGGCGCCGTTCCCGAAAGAGTGCGGGTGATGCAGCCTGGCCTGGGCTCAGTGGCGTGAATGGCCATTGAATCCCGCCAAAGGCGTCCAGCATTTCGTAATTCTCGATGCCGCTGAAATCACAGGGCCGGCCCGCGCTAAGCCTCTTTAAAATCTGAAAGGCGGCCTCCGGCGAATCCCAATCACGAAACATCTCGCCGCAGCCCCAGGAGCGCGCGATCAAGCGGAAGATTTGAAAGTCAGCCAGGGCTTCGCCGGGAGCGCGAGCGACCTTTTTCGTCAGCCCGATTCGCCGCTCGGAATTGATAAAGGTCCCTTCCTTCTCGCCCCAGCCGGCCGCCGGAAGCAAGAGGTGAGCACGCCGCGCCGTCTCGGTGCTGGTGTAGAGGTCCTGCACCACCAGAAAGTCCAGTTGTTTCAGCGCCTCATTGAAACCGTCCTGGCCAATCCAGGAATGAGAAGGGTTTGTTGCGATCACCCAGAGCCCCTTGATCCGGCCTTCCGCAACCCGATTCACAATCTGATCATAGGCCAGCGAGTTCGTTGAGGGGATGCGCTCGGTTGGGATGTTCAGAATCCGCGCCACTTCCGCACGATCGCCTGGATTCAGGAAATCGCGGCCGCCCAGCAGGCCACTTGCGTTCCCGAAGAGCCGCGAGCCCATCGCATTGCACTGGCCGGTAACACTGTTGGCGCCCGTTCCGGGTCTGCCAATGTTGCCGGTCATCAATGCCAGATTGATGATCGCCTGAGCGGTGCGCGTGCTCTCGTGGCCCTGGTTGACGCCCATGGTCCACCAGAAACTGACCGCTCTGCCGCGCGCCAAAGTATCTACAAATGTTTCGAACGCGGCCGCGTTCAAACCGGTGGCCCGGCACACGACTTCAGAATCGAATGATCGAACAAAGGCCGCGAATTCCTCGAAACCGCCCGTGTGGGCATTGACAAACTCCCGCTTCACGCAGCCCCGCTCGATGAGCGCCCGGGCGGTGCCGTAAAGAAGCGCCAGGTCCGACTTCGGCTGGATGGCCAGGTGTTGCGTCGCCGCCATGGCGGTCTCGGTCTTGCGGGGATCGATGACGACGATCTGTGGATTGTTTCGGTTGCGCAGGACGCGTTGCCACATGATGGGATGGGCCACGCAGAGGTTCGATCCCACGAAGACCAGCACGTCCGACTCTTCAAAATCGGCGTAGGTGAACGGCGGCGCATCAAATCCAAAACTTTGCTTGTAAGCAACGTGGCTTGTGGCCATGCATTGCCGCGTATTGGAGTCGCAGTGCAGACCGCCCATGCCGAACTTGAACAGCGCTCCGAGCAGAGCCATTTCCTCCGTGCAAATCTGGCCGGTGCTAAGAAAGGCGATTGATTCCGGGCCGTGGCGTTCCAGCAGGGCTCTGAATCGCTCCGTAAAGACCTGGAGCGCCCGATCCCATTTCACCGCTCGCAATTCACCCGTCCCCTCATCGCGCAACAACGGGCTGGTCGCGCGATCCGGCGCCGACAATGGCGTCAGCGCTTCCCATCCTTTCGGGCAGGCCAGTCCGGTGTTCACCGGATAATCCGCGGCCGCGGACAAGTTAATGGCCTGCCCTTCGCGCAGATGAGCTGTCAGCCCGCAGCCGGTCGAGCAGAAGCCGCATACCAATGTCGTAGCAGCATCCGGCTGCAGCCGCGCCGGAAGGTTGCCCAGTCCAAATTCTGCCGGACGTTGAACGAGTTCAGCAGTCAAGGGGCCGTCCCTCTTTCGGAGCAACGCGGGTTTCATGCTCTTCCTCCTCCAGGCATTCCGGGAGGAACGACGGCGCGGAAAAACAAGCAGCGCTCGGCCAGTTCCCCGGCGCCACCGAAGGCCAAAGTCAAGACTGCCAGGGCCGCGTCGTTCGTATTTGGCAGGACGCTCAGCAGCGGGAGAAGCATTCCGCCGGCGACCAGACAAAAGAACCGCCAGCGCGTTATCCGGACAAGCGCATTGCGCAACAGGAGGGCGGTTTGCGCCAGAGACCACGCATCAAACTCTTTCTCCAACGGCCAGTCCAAGTCGGCAATGGAGTTGTCAGCGCGCCGAAGGAGCCGGTGTTCGAACGCCAGTTTTCCTGCCGCTACGAGCGCGATCCCTCCCGGCAACCACGGGATTGAAGCCCCGGAGAGAGCGGCTGCCATCCACGCCGCGGACATCCCCAGTAACATGGCTGTGCCGTAAAACCGTTTGATCGTATCGAGCCCTCTCCAGAGGGCACGGCGGGTTTGATGATAGATCATCGCCGAGCAGAGGACCGCGCCAAGCCCGACGACTGCGGCTGCTGTGGTCGAGAGCGGCACGACTGCGCTTGTCAAAGGTGCAAACCAAAGCTCGAAAGTGGCCGCGGCAGCCAAAGGAACAAATAAACCGAACGATACGATCTCCCGGCTCAGCCATGATTTCTTCAGGCCAAGAAACGATCTCCAGGCCTTCAATGGTCTTCCCATGTGAAAGGCGCTCGCGGCGAGCCCAGCCAGAGCCACGGCAAGCGCCAGAAGCGCGAGCGGCTTCGCCGGGCCCATGGGCAGAAACGGGAGCAGGACAAATGAACCCACGCTGCATTGAGTGAGAACCAGCATCCAAACCAATGCCCAATGCGCCGGCTGCAACTGAATCCGCTTTCCTGCCCGCATCAGGTTCGGCGGCAGCGGCTTCTTCGAGACAAAACGGGTCGTCGGAATGGTAATAGCCGGGTCCGGCGCCGTGGGCACAAAGGCATCCGAGCCGCCGGCGGACAGCGTCCGCGCTGTCTCGATGCGGATGGTCCGGATTTGGATGGCTTCATTCGGGCAGGCCTGCACGCAGGCCGGGGCTTCGTTCGCCGCCAGGCGCTGGCTGCACATGTCGCACTTCCGCACGATGCCCCGGCTGGTTGAGTATTGGGGCACTTCGTAGGGGCACATCATCACACAGTACTGGCAGCCGATGCACTGGTCGTCGAGGTGACGCACGATTCCCGTGACGGAATCCTTTTCATAGGCGAGGACAGGGCATCCATTGAGACAGGCTGGATCGACACAATGGTGGCAGGCAGTGGTGATCGTTTGCCGGAACGGCTGCCGCCAATCGGAACTGACCAACGCGCCCACCCCCCGCCAGGCTTCGTCATCGTCCAGGCCGTTCATGGCGTGGCAGGCGGTCACGCAGGCCTGGCAACCGCTGCAGCGGTCCAAATCGACCTCGAACGAAAATTGTTCGCCTGCCCCCGGTTGGGACAAGGGAACGAGATCGTGATAACGGCGCGAAAGGACCTCGCCGCCCTTGTGCGCCCGGGAGAACCTCTCCACGGCTGTCAGCGCTTGTTGCTCTTCCAGCAGGGAATCAATGAACGTGCGCGATGAGCCCGAAGACCCGCCAGCGGGACTGTGGCCCTTCCCGTCCGCAGCAACGCCTAAAGCTGGAGTCTCAATCGACATTCAAGGTTGGCGATCCGGCCCAATGGGTTTGATGCGCTCAGTTTCCCTTCCGGTGCAGATATGAAGGCCGAGCCGTTCGACTTGACGGCACGAGATAGCTCCGGCCTCGCGGCTGCGGCGGAACAGGGAGCGCTCCGCGGGGATGTTCTTGACTGAAGGTTGGAAAGCGGCTCCGCAATCATACGGCCAGGGCCTCCTCTGTCCCGCTCCGGCCACGCTCGGCGCGTTGCTCGAGAAAACCGATCAGATGCTCGCGGCATCTGTAAAACTCCGGGTCTTCCAGCAGGGAATTCCGGCTTCGCGGACGCGGAAAGGGAACTTCAAGTATCTCTCCCACCCGGGCGGGCGGCCCATTGGTCATCATCACGACGCGGTCCGAGAGGAAAATCGCTTCATCCACGTCATGGGTCACCATCAGCGTCGTCACCTGATTGCGGCCCCAGACTTCGAGCAGGACCTGTTGCAACTCGATCCGGGTAAGGGCATCGAGCATTCCAAACGGTTCGTCGAGGAGAAGCATCTTGGGTTTGAGGGCGAAGGCGCGCGCCAGTCCGACCCGCTGCCGCATCCCCTGGCTCAGTTCGCGCGGACGCTTCTCGAGCGCGTCACCGAGTCCAACCACCGTCAGGTAATACTCCGCGATCTGCCGGCGGTCCTCCCTGCTGGCCGTAAAGAAAACCTGGTCCACGCCCAACATCACGTTTTGAAACGCTGTCAGCCACGGTAAAAGACAGGGCGCCTGGAAAACCACCCCGCGATCCGGTCCGGCCCCCGACAGTTCCTTGCCGGCCAGTATGATTCCGCCATTGGTGATCTCGTTCAAACCCGCCAGCATCGAGAGGACCGTGCTCTTTCCACAGCCGGAATGGCCGATCAGCGTCACGAATTCGCCCTTGCCAATCCGCAGGTCGAAGTCCTGCACGATCACCGCCGGGCCTTTCGGCGTCGGATAACTCTTGGTCAGGCGCGAAAGTTCGACGTAGGCGCTCACAAAACCTCCACGCCTTCCGGCCGGGGTTCGCGACGCAGCGCACGCCGCCGGTTCAAGAGCGAGCGAGGCCGGTCCAAATCCTCCGGCTCAATGTCGGGTATGGTCAGCTTGCGTGCGACCGATGCTCTTTCCTCCCCAGCCGAACCGAGCAGACTCCCAATGACCTCCCGGCGGAGAGCTTGAAATCGCGGATGAACGTTCAATACCCGCCGGTCTCGCGGCCGGTCCAGGTCCACCGGCAGGGACGGCCCCAGGGTCGCCTCCGGTCCGGTGCTCAGCGGAACAATGCGGTCGGCGAGATAAATGCCTTCGTCAACGTCGTTGGTGATCAAGACCACCGTTTTCTGGTTGTTGCCGCAAAGACGCGCCAGTTCGTCCTGCAAGGTCGCGCGAGTCAACGCATCGAGCGCGCTCAAGGGTTCGTCCAGAAGCAGAATGCGCGGTTCCATCGCCAGCGCCCGGGCCAGACTGACCCGTTGCCGCATTCCCCCGGACAATTCGCGCGGCTTCTTGTCCCGGGCGGGCGTCAGATTCACCATGGCGACATACTTTTCAACCTGCTCGCGCCGTTTCACCGCCGGCCAGTCCCGAAAGACCTCGTCCACGGCCAGCGCAATGTTGTCATGCACGCTCAACCACGGGAGCAGCGAGTAGTTCTGAAAAACCATGGCGCGGTCCGGACCCGGCCCAGTCACCGGTTCCCCGCGCACTTTCACACTGCCCGCGTCCGGCCGGATCAAGCCCCCCATCAGCGAAACCAATGTCGATTTGCCGGAACCGGAGAAGCCGACGACGGCGACAAATTCGCCCTCGGCAACGCTCAACTCGATGTCGTGAAGCACCTCGACGCGCCGGGCGCCAAGCCCATAGCTCTTTGAAACTCCGGATAGTTCGAGCAGTTTCATGCGCCTTCTACCGAACCGACGCGCTGTCAAAACTCACCGCGCGCTCGAGCAGCATCATGGCGCGGTCCAGCACAAACCCAATCGCTCCAATGGTGAAGACGGCCACCATGATTTGAGCGAGCGTCTGGCTGCTCCCGTTTTGGAACATGTCCCAAACGAATTTTCCGAGGCCGGGGTTCTGGGCGAGCATTTCGGCGGCAATCAACACCATCCAACCCACGCCGAGCGACAACCTCAGGCCGGTGAAGATAAAGGGCAGCGCCGCCGGCAGGACGATCTTCCGCACCCGGCGAAACCAGCCGAGCTTGAGGACGCGCGCCACGTTCAGGTAATCGTTGTCGATGGAGGCCACGCCCAGGGCGGTATTGATCAAGGTGGGCCAGAGCGAACACAACGCCACTGTGATGGCGGAACTGAGAAACGATTTTTCGAAGAATGGCTCCTTTGGATTGTAGAGCGCGCTCACCATGATCATGACAATGGGCAGCCACGCCAGGGGCGACACCGGCTTGAACACCTGCACGAACGGATTGATGGCCGTGTTCACCACCTTGCTCGAACCGCAAAGAATTCCCAGGGGAACCGCCACAAGGGACGCAATCAGAAAACCGGCAAAGACCGTTTTCAGGCTGGTCGCGATCTGGTCCAAATAAGTTGGCTTGCCGGCATACTTGCGTTCCGTCCATTCCTGGCCCGGATTCTTCGCCTGGAAAGTTTGCTTCCGTTCGGCCTGGCGCTG
>CAZCUL010000571.1:0-3908 GCA_964501475.1 uncultured Verrucomicrobiota bacterium
TGGGTCTTGGAACAGAACGAACCGGCACGACGCTTTTACGAGCGCATGGGAGCTACAGATCGAGGAGAAGATTTGTGGGTAGCCCCCGGCGGAGGCGAAGTGAAGCGGCGTCGCTACGCCTGGTCAGTTGATGAACTCGTCTTGCTGCGGGCGCTCCCCGTGATGCTCAACAAATGTTGAATGGACTGCCACCGCTGCATCCGTTCTCATCTCCGATGCTCCGCTTTGCGGGGTACAAGAAGCATTGGCAAATTCACAAAGAGCGCGGATTCATCGGTCATCAAAACATGCAGAGCAAAATCTTGAGCACGGTCGAGGCCCGTAAACGGCATTCCAGACTCGAATCGAATCACCAATGTCGTGCGCTGCATCAGATCGCCAGTGAATCGAAATCCGCTCGCATTCCACCTTCGCATGAAGTAAAGTTCACACCAAGCGCAAGGTCATGAAACCAAGACAACGACTTCACCAAGGGCTTCTTGTCGGACTTCTGGCATCGACCCTCGGCGTCACTGCCCCCATTTACGCCCAGACTCCGGACTCATTTGATCCTGCGCCGCCCGATATCATTCGCGCCTTAGCCGTGCAGTCTGATGACAGAATTCTGATCGGGGGATTCGGGCGAGTGACGGCCGACGGTGTACTGGAATCCACACTCGGTTCGCCAAATGGCCGTGTGTCTGCAATCGCGATTCAACCCGATAAGAGAATTCTTTTGGGCGGAATGTTTTCAATCGTGGGTGGCCAGGCGCGCTTCGGAATTGTACGGCTTAATGTCGATTCCAGTGTGGACACCACGTTCGACCCCCGCGCTGATGGTGAAATCTCCGCTTTTGTCATCCAGCCGGATGGAAAGATTCTAGTAGGAGGCTCATTCAGAACGCTCAGTGGAAGTGGACGTGACTACGTGGGGCGGCTCAATCCCGACGGCTCTCTCGACACTGGATTCCTCGCCAATGTGAACGCCAAAGTAAATTCACTCGCGCTTCAACCGGACGGAAAAATTCTGGCCGGAGGTTGGTTTACCAACGTTGATGGCCAAACCCGCAAGTATGTTTGTCGGCTAAACACGAATGGTTCTCTGGACCCAAGCTTCGACGCGGGCGATCTGCGGTTCAGCATCATACACATGAATGCGTATATTACGACTTTGGCAATTCAACCCGACGGCAAGATTTTAATCAGTGGAGACGTCGACGGCTTTTTGCTCCGGCTCAATGCTGACGGGAATCGAGACACATCGTTCAGTCCGATGGTAAATGAGGTAGCTGAGTCAATAACGTTGCAAGCCAACGGTAAGATTTTGCTGGGCGGTCTTTTTTCTCGGATCGCTGGAACCACCCGTAAGCAAGTTGGACGACTTAATGGTGATGGCAGCCTGGACACCAGCTTCGATGTGGCAGCGGATGATGCGACTTCACCAGGCTGCTCTGTTTGCGCCAGAGTTCGGGCGCTGGCGGTGGAAAAGAACGGCAGCATTCTGCTTGGCGGAGAATTCACCGTCCTGGGCGGGCAGAATCGTCTCCACGTTGGCCGCGTGAATAACCCTGAACCAGCCACTGAGAATCTCGCGTACGATGGTTCCGCTATCACATGGTTGCGCGGCGGATCCACTCCCGAAGTTCTGCACACAACTTTCGACTATTCCACCAATCGTGTGGATTGGATTTCGCTCGGCACCGGTACACGCATTTTGGGAGGATGGCGGCTAAGTGGCTTATCAGTACCACTGGAAGCGAGCATCCGCGCCAGGGGATTTGTGAGAGGCGGCCAATACAATGGCTCCGGCTGGTTTGTGGAGTCAGGAGCCGGGCCGATTTTCATTACCGGCGAGCCACTCGACCGAACCAACCAAGCGGGCACCACAGCACTCTTCCGCGTGGTGGCACTCGGTAGTGAGCCAATCAGTTTTCAATGGCGTAAAGATAATGTGGACCTTTCTGAAAGCGGGAACATTACCGGAGTTACCATGTCCGAATTGATCCTCAGCAACGTTCTGGGATCTGCGGCGGGTGCATACAGCGTGGTGGTCAGTAATAGCTTCGGCAGCGTAACCAGCCGCCTGGCCCAGTTGACCGTTGTTGATCCGGTAGTCAAAGTTCAGCCAAGCAGTCAAACACGCGAACTGGGCGAAGATGTCACCTTCACTGTGGCGGTCGCGGGCACGACTCCCCTTGGTTATCAGTGGTTAAAAAACGGGATTCCGCTCGCCGACGCAACAACAACGTCTTTGAGCATTTCCAATGTTCAAGTCGCTGATGCAGGTCGGTATCAAGTGGTGGTGACGAATGACTATGGAAGCGTAACCAGCGCGGTCGCTGTCCTGACTCTGAACATCTCCTCGCCCGATGGATTCAATCCAAACGTCAACGGCGACGTTTATGCGCTCGCAATCCAAACTGATGGCAAGATTTTAATTGGAGGTCGCTTTACTACAGTGGGAGGACAACCGCGAACGAATCTCGCGCGTGTTTATGCCGATGGCGCCCTTGACGGGGCGTTTGCTGCTGCGGCCTTCGGATCGGCGGTGTACTCTTTGCTAATCCGGACGAATGGAACAATCGTGGTTGGAGGGGAATTCACGACTCTTGCAGGACACAGTCGTACGAACCTGGGGCGACTCAATTCTGACGGGACGATCGATGAGTCTTTTGATCTTAGCGCCAACGGTCCCGTCTTCTCCTTAGCAACGCAGGCTGATGGTAAGATTCTTGTTGGCGGCTGGTTCAGCACGCTTGGTTCGCAGAGCCGATCTTTTCTCGGCAGGCTCAATATTGACGATTCGATCGAGTCGTCGTTCGCTCCGCAGATAAGTCCGTTCGTTTATTCTTTGATGGTACAGCCGGACGGAAAGATCCTCGTCGCAGGTAGCTTTTTTATTTTCGCCGGCCAGATTCGCCATTATTTGGGTCGTCTCCATCCTGACGGAACTCTGGATTCTACGTTCAACGCGGGAATTCAAGGCAACGATGATCCGTTAGTTTCTTCTCTGGCTCTGCAACCCGACGGAAAAATCGTACTGGGCGGAGTCTTTGAGAGAGTTGGTGGACAAGCGCGGACCAACCTTGCCCGCGTCAATCCGAACGGCAGCTTGGACGCGTCGTTCAGTTCCGCTGCCAACGGTCCTGTTTCTTCTCTCGCTCTGCAAACAGATGGAAAAATCTTGGTCGGCGGCAACTTCACCACGCTCGCCGGCGAGAACAGGACGAATTTGGGGCGGCTGCATACAGACGGCAGCATCGATGCGACTATCAGTGTGAGCACCGATGATTCCGTTGATTCTTTGGCCGTTCAGGCGGACGGCAATATTTTGGCAGGCGGAAAATTCACTGCGGCTGATGGCCTGAGTCGCTCTCACCTTGCTAGACTGATAAACACAGTTGGGGCCACCCAAACTCTGACGTTCAATCAGGTCGCTGCCACTTGGTTGCGGAATGGTAGCAGCCCGGAAATATCCCGCGCGACCTTTGACTTCTCAACGAACGGGCTGGACTGGAATGCTTTAGGAACGGGCACTCGCATTCCAGGCGGCTGGCAACTTACCGGTTTGGCGCTTCCCAACGAAAGTGTTGTGCGTGCACGCGGTCAAATTGCAGGCGGCAAGTACAATGGCTCTGAATGGTTCGTAGACGCGTGGACCGTGGGACAACCCAAACTGAGCGCACTCGACTTCGGGACGAACGGATTCCGCTTTACGTTCCTCGGCCTCGCCGGTGCATTTTACGATGTGGAATACCGAAGCATTCTTGGCACCGGTACATGGGTTAAACTTGAGCAGCGCGCTGGCGCGGGCCGGTGGGAAACAGTGGTGGACCCGTCCGCTCTCGGTGTCACGCGATTCTACCGGATCCGTGCTTCGGTCGCGCCATAAACAAAGTCAAGCAGTGTCGCTACGCCTGGTCAGTTGA
>CAZCUL010000572.1:0-4770 GCA_964501475.1 uncultured Verrucomicrobiota bacterium
AGGACGGTGCCATGCTGGCCGGCCAAACCAATGCCTGCCTGAACCTGACCAATGTTTCGCAGGCCGATGCCGGCCAGTATTGCGTCAAAGTCACCGGCGCGTGCAATTCCGTCACGAACTGCGCCACGGTTGGGGTGATAACCAATGTGATGGCAACGGGCCCGACAAACCAGTTGGCCTGCCCGGGAGCGAATGCGACCTTCTGCATCATTCCGGAGGCGGCGACGCCGTCCGGCGCCTTCACCTGGTTCCGCGGCACCAACATCATGCCCGGCGGGACGAACATGATTCCGGGCGCGTCCAGTAATTGCCTGACGCTGACCAACTTGACGGCTGCGGACGAAGGCACCTACTGCGTGGTCTTCTTCAATGGCTGCGTTGCGGTTACCAATTGCGCGACGCTCACATTGCGTGAGGCCTGCATTGGCATTACCAACCTTTGCCCGCCCGAGGTGACGCGACAGGGCCAGACGTTGACTGTTTCAGGCGTCGTGACCAACTGCGGCACTTCGACCTTGACCAATGTAATGATCATGGCGAGGGGCACGCTGGTGAAGATGATCTTCAGGCTCCTGCCAGGTGAGGCCATGGGTTACAGCTACTCGTTTGTGCCAGAGGGTTGCGGCTCGAATATCGTCACCACTGCAACAGTGACCGGCACCGATGTCTGCACTGGGCAAACGATTACTAACAGTTCGACAGCCCAATGTTTTGTGGTTTGTGACGGTGAATGCATCGACGTCACGAAACTGGTGGCTTGCCTCCTGCCGAACGACAACTGCGGCATCTTTGGAAAGGAAGCCGTTGGGTTCAAAGGCATCCAGGATCCGGGCTTCTGTTACAACATCACGATCACCAATTGCGGCATGGCTGACCTGACGAGCGTAATAGTGATGGATGATCAGTTGGGCAACCTGACATCGGACTTCTTTGACGGTGCTGCTCAAGGGACATTACCCGTGCGCGCCAGCATCACGAGGATGTTCAAAGTGGCCTGGGCGATTGACACTACCAATACGGTTACCGTCACCGGTCGCAGCGCCACCACTGGCACGCAGGTCTCGGATAACGATCAGGCAATTGCCCGAGTGCGGCAGGCCAGCATCAATTGCGAAGCGATTGCGGTGTCGGTGGACGATCTGGACGGCGATCTCTTCGATTCCCATGTCCAACTTCCGTTTGACGGCAATGCGCACCAGGTGAACTTCCTGGTCGTGGTCTGCAACAACGGCCAAGCCAATCTGACCAACGTGCGAATCGATATCGGCGATCTGGCTTTGCTGGGCTGCACGAACCCGGCGCCGTTTAACCTCCCGTCCGGAACCTGCGTCACAAACTTGCTCTGCGCGACCGACCTGACCTGCGAGCTCTTGCCGTTCGCCAATACGGTGACGGTGAACGCTCACGTGGAGACCAGCGCTGGCGCATGCGGATTCGATATCAATGGCACGAACGTAACCGTGCGCACGATCTGCGAAACTCTGGTGGAATGCGAAGAGGCGGGTGGTTGCCGCGTGACCGGCGGCGGGCGCCAGGAAAGTGATCTGACCTTCCCGACCGTGCGGCATGTGACGCACGGCGGCCAGGTGGGGGCGCCGGTCGGCAGTGCCACTGAATTCGATCCGGACAGCGAGTGCATTCGTGGTAATTGGCAACACGTCCGCCACATCAAGGGCGGCTCGCGTGGCAACTTCCACGCGAAGAGTTTCGATAGCCTGATGTGCGCCTGCCTGGGCTGCCCGGAAAATCCAGGCTCCGGCGTGGTCATCGGCGAGCTCTGCAATCCCGGGGACCGCATCTGCGGACCGGAACCGCGGCGCGCCCCCGCCAATAAGATCTGCTTCTCTGGCGTGGGAGACTACGCGGAGTCCAAGGGCGGTCGCGTCCCCCGCAGTGTGCTCTTCCGCGTGGACATCGAGGATCGCAGCGAACCGGGCAACAGCCATGCCGGCGGGAGCACACCGCCGCACGACCGGCACCGCATCCGGATTTGGATTCTGACCGACGCCGAGCTGGCCCGTTTGAACAATCCAAACGACCGGCTGCTGGATATGCGGCGAGCTATTGCCTGCACGGCTGGATCAACGGCAACACGTGACGGCGCTGATGTGCCCAACGGCACGGCGGCTTTTGGTGTCCGGGCGCCGGACATCGACGACGGCGGCGAGATGAACCACGGCAATCACCAGATCCATCCCATGATCAAGGATTGCCCGTAGAAGGTTGAAAGGATTGGAAAAGTTGGAAAAGTTGGAAGTGGTTCGCTGCCGAGCATCTCAAGGTTTTAACGCTCGTCGCTTTTTAACCTTTTAGCTTTCTAATCCTTCCACTGGTTTCCCTCCTGCCGCAACAGCCGTTGAATGGCTGTGGAAACCTGGTAGCTGGCAAGGATATCCTGGCCGCGCCGGAAGAGTTCTTCCGCTTCCCGATAACACCTCAAGGCTTGTTTGGTCTTTTCTTGCGCTTCGGAGACTTCGGCCAGCTTGACGAGGGTGCGGGCACGATCCAGGTCTGAGCGTAATTTTTCGTAAAGCTCCAAGGCCTGTTCCAAATGACGCTCGGCGTTCTTATAATGCTCGCGGGCCTGCTCCAACAAAGCCATTTGAAAAAACGCCCCGGCCCGGTCGCTTTCCAGGCCGGTTTCGTTCATTAAGGTGATCGCGCGCTGGAGCCAGTTTGTGGCGTGTTCGAAATCCTCGCGCGCCAGCGCCACCTTTCCCAACCCCAACAGCGCCCCGGCCTGGGCGCGGCTGTCGCCCGATTCGTCGGCAATGCGCAGAGCTTCCTGATACCAAAGCATGGCCTCTTCGTGCTCGGCGTGCTGACAGGCATACCAGGCGAGGCGTTCGAGCACTTTAAGATGGAAGGATTGGCTGCCCGAAGGGAATCCGCCAAGCTGGACGCTGCGCCGCAAAACGGCTTCGGCTTCAAGCGGCCTTCCCTGGGAGTCGAAGATCAGTCCCAGCTTTTGCAGAAGGTAGGCCTGGGCCTTTCTCCTGCCGCGCTCGTGTTCGAGAGCGAGGCAGCGCCGATACAAGTTTTCTGCTTCCAACCAGTCCTCATGACTCTCCGCGAGTTGGGCCAGTTTGTAGAGGATTTGCAGCCGGGCTTCGTTGTGGTTGAGCCGGTCGGCCAGATGGAGGCCGCGGCGATACGCCTCTCTCAGGCTGGTTTCCTCGATTTTGGCAAAGCGGCTGAAATGGGCGAGCACCTTGAGATAGCCGTCAAGGTCCCCGTGCTGCTCGTAGAGGGGCAGGCTCTGGCGATAAAACGCCAGCGCTTCATCCGTCTGACACAGCTCATCGGCGATGCGTCCGAGGCGATAGTAAATCTCGGCAAGGTCGGAAGTGCGGGTCTTGGCATCGGCCAACTCCAGGCAACGCCTGCAAAACTGTTCGGCTTCCTGGAAATTGCCCTGTTGGGAGGCAATGCGGGCCAATTGCAGAAGCGCCCGGATCTGGCCGGAACGGTCCTCGAGTTTTTTGCTGAGAGCGTGGCTCGCTTCGTAGTGCTGGCGGGCAGCCGCGATCTGTTTCAAGCGTTCGGCTACCAACCCAAGATTGTGGAGAACGGCCGCTTGATCGGCTTCGGCTCCGAGCCGGACGCGGAGCTCGAGACTCGCCCGGTAATGCCTTTCCGAATCGGCGAAGTCATCGAGCAGATACGAAACATTCCCCAGATGGTCCAGCAAGTGAGCCAGGCGCTGAGGATCGTTCATCGCCTCGAGCAGGCTCCTGCTCTGCGACAGCCAGCGCCGGGCTTCGTCGAACCTTCGGCAGGCCGAGGCCAAATCGCCCAGTTTGATCAGCGCCTCCGCCTGTCCCCGCCGATGGGCGGCCTGGACGAACAGATCGAGGCTTTGCCGATAAGCGTCTTCCGCTTCGGTCAGTTTCTCCTGCTGGAAGAACACATCCCCCAGCCGCAGCAATGCCGCAGCTTCATTGGCCTTCCGATCAAGCCGTTTCCAAAGCTGCGAACTGCGCTCGAAGAAGCTTTCGCCCTCGCGAAAAGACGACTGCTCGAGCGCCAGGGTGCCTTGCAAATCCAATGCCTCGGCCTGTCCCGCCTCGTCTCCCAGGCGTTCGCAAAGCTGCTGCTGATCGCGGAAGAGCGCGCCGGCGTCGTTGAACCGGCGTTGTTGCAGCGCGAGTTGTCCCAGTTGCGAAAAGCAGCGCGCCGTCATGCCTTCATTGCTCTGCTTGCGAGCCAGACTGAGGCAATGGCGGAAGCAATCTTCAGCCTGGTCAAAATGACGTTGTTCCCAGGCGAGCCGGCCGAGCTCCAGCAGGACGGCCTGCTCCGCCGCAGAATCCTTGACGTGCTCGTAGAGCGCCAGACACTTTCGGTAAAGGCTCTCGGCCTGCTCGATTCGGCCGACGCCTGCAGCCAATCGGGCCGCTTCAGCCAGTGCGCCTGCCTCCTCCCGTGGATCGGCGCCCTCCCGGGCGTGGTGTTCCGACAATTCGAGGTAGAGCGCGGTTTGCCGATCAAGATCGCCCCGATCGTGCGCCGCCCTGGCGAGACAACGAATGAGCAACTCGCTCAGCGGCGCCGCTGCCTCATCCAGGAAGGGTGAGACGCGCTGGCGGAAATCGGTCAAAAACCACTCCCATTCCTGGAGGTGGCCCTGGCTGATAAACAGAATTTCGAGCGCGGCAATCAGTTCGGCGGCCGCGGACCAGCCACGGCATTCTTCCGCCAGGCGGAACGCTCGAAGCAGGTTCTCCTCCTCGAGGCGCAGCACTTTCAACGCGGCCAGCGGAATCGTCT
>CAZCUL010000573.1:0-6377 GCA_964501475.1 uncultured Verrucomicrobiota bacterium
AGAATCAGCCCTTCAACAAGCGGATAAATTAACGGCTCCCATGAGGCCGAGGAAAGCGCCCGCCATCACAGTTTGCGTAACTGCGGCAGTCCATTTCTCATTGAGATCGTCTATGCGGGATTGCAGTGAATAACCGGCAGGCCGCAACAATTTGCTTCCTTGGGGTGGGCGTTCGTTACGCGCCGCCTTTCGCTGGCGTTTCTGCCAGGCGAGACCAAAGAAGACCGCTGCGACAACACTTACCCCAAGAAGAATTCCTGTGATCTGACTCCACTTGAAGGGTAATTCTCCCGACTCGATCATGGGCGAAATCGTGACGGGGTACCGCATGGAGTCAAGCCATGAGCTTTGATCGCAGGCTTCGCGTTGTGCGCGCGAAACGCTTTTTGCTACAAGCAGTTTTGATTACACGCAAAGTAACCCTTATGCCGAGCTCGGCATAAGGGTTATTTTCTGTAGCGCCGGACTATGCCGAGTAGCTGGGGCGGTTCCTCAAAATCATTGATCATTGAGGAATCGCCCACTTTTTCATTTTCAAGTCGGCATAATCAGAGCGCCTGCAGGAAGGCCAATAACTGGCCCGACCCGAAACCGCAGCCGTATCCACCCACCCCGCCTCCCTTTCCACCACTTCCAAAACCACCCCCGGTGCCGCCTACGCCAATACCTCAACCGCCTCCGCCCCCGGCTCCTCCCAACCCATACCCGCTACCGATGCCTGTTCCGACCATAAGCCTGCCAGTGGTCTCGCTGCGCCAGCCGAGGCGGCCATTCCGAACTGGGTGGGTGCTTCTCGACAATCATTTTGTTCCAGAAGAAGGCCGGCGTTGCGTCCTCGGCCTTTACTCGGCCGCGTCGCGAGTGGCTTCCAGAGGTGCCACGTGCCCGTCCATAAAGACAACATTCTTGCCGGATTTGGGTGGACGGGGGTGAAACCCGTCATAATCGAGCAAGAGCGGAGTCGTTCCCGGAGGAAAGATCAGGACGAAGTTCGTAATTCCGCCGGAAGGGTTCCCTTGCTCCAATAAAAGGAAGGCGCTGTCTGTTCGGGTTTCATCAATGCGACGCCCGTTCAGGTCGGCATTCCATTCGTAACTCGAGCCTTCGGCGGCGAACCGACCCCTTTTATCGGCCGGGCACTTGAAGACCGTGGCACTGTCTGTGTTCGTGCCGGCGGTTCGGCCAACGTAACTCGCCAGGACATCGCAGATGCGCGGCAACGGATTTTGGGGATCGATGGGTTGCGTAGGAAGTATCTCCGCACTCGGCAAGCGCTCGTCGTTATCGGTAGAATAAAGACGGGTGGCAATCCCCAGTTGCCGGAGATTGTTCACGCAAGCCGCGTTATAGGCTTTGGCCTTCGATCGGCCCAAAGCGGGCAGCAGCAGGCCCGCCAGGATCGCAATGATGGCGATCACTACAAGCAATTCAACGAGAGTAAAGGCGCGACAAGGGAATCGGAGGGCCGATTGGTTGCGCACTTCTGTGCAGCGGTTCGCCTCAAGAGGGCATGTTTTCATAAGCAGAGGTCATAATTCAGTGATCGGTGATCGTCGGGTAGGAGTCTGTTGAATAATTACGGCGGTTCAGATTGTGAGCGCGGCGGATGCGATGACGAGGCGCGCCGACTGAGCATATCCGCAGTGATCTGTAATGGAGGCGCAACGAAGTCAGCGCGTCCGCCCCGCCACAAGATGAATCGTTGGAATTTTTCAACAGACTCTTAGGCTGTTATTTCTCATCCTCCAGGCCCGTGCCCCTTTCTCGCGAACCCGACCCGTTCTTCCGGAGTGAAGTCTGTAAACCGTCGAGACGGATCGGGAGGACGGAGCATCCGGCCTGCCTTGGGGCGGTTGTTTGTACCAATGGCTGAACCCGTCTGGGAAACCTTGGGCAAAGAGGCCGCGCTGTTCCGATCAGCATTGGACCCACGTGGCGTTTTAATGCCAACTTCCATGCTCGATTTGTCGGACACATGCGTGCGCCAGGCCGTCCCGGCGAACCACAATGCCCCGGCGGCCACCAGCGTCGCTATTGCTAAGGACAGATGTTTTGCTTTCATTGTTTTGACTCAAACTTCACTTCACCTTCGCTGCGCATTGTGCGCGGATTTCTGCAGTTGGCTCTCGATTTGGAACGAAGGCGGGGAATTCTGGTGCGAAGCGCCAGCGAGCCGGAATGAACCTGTCCCCAGCCGAGTCGATTTACAGGTTTGAGATCGTCGGCAGGAGTGCACCAACGCAGACCGCAACTTCTCCGGCGATCTCTGTTTCAATCAGCTTCCGCGCGCTCGTTTTGCCGACGCCGCTCGCGCTTGTCACAAGAAAGAACACTCTCACCGAAGCCTCACCCAGGCGTTGGTTGGCGGCAATAAAGAAATCTGCAGACGATTGAAAGGGATCTGCGCGTTTGTTCAGCGCCACAGCCGTTCATTTTTGGCTCGAATTTCAGCATGGCTGATTTCTAATCCTGCGATGACAATGGACCCGGCAGAACTTGCGGTCTTCATCTCAACCGCCGCGATGGGCGCATCATACACGGTTGAAGTGAGCATTCCGTTAATTTATCCGTCATGGATCGAATACGTCCGCGATTTAGCGTATCTGGTTGATCGGCGTCTTGAGCGCAAACTCCTTTTGCCTGAAGGCTGGATGGAAATGGCCAGCGAGATTCCGCAAACGCTCGAAGAACTCCAAGATGAAATCCCTCCAGGAGCCCGTCCGTTTCTCGATGCGGGATGGGAAACGCGCATAACCTCGTATCCTCGCGTTGGGCTCTCAGCAATATTTGATAGGGCTCAAGGAATTTATGCGCCCGCCCGTGATTTGGATTTTCCAGTTGGCGGGCAGTATCCGCCGCCACCAGAACTTGAATTCTTGAGGGCAGCCGCGCACTGGCGGAGCCGATCCGTGCGTTTGATCAGGGCTGGAAGGAAGGACGCGAATTTGAGCCGGTGTATCAATCAGAGTTCACTGAATACGAAGAAGAGGAGCGCGAAATCATTCTCGCGTCAGACGCGCAGTTTGCGGACCTCATCAAGTATTTCGCAAAGCATCCCGAAAAGATGCGTGAAATGCCTCCGCGGAAGTTCGAAGAATTCGTTTCCGACCTGTTTCGCAAAGAAGGGTTCAACGCCAAGCTGACGCCTTCAACACGCGATGGAGGACGCGATATTCTCGTCACCTCCGATACCGCCTTGGGCAAGCACCTACATCTAATCGAATGTAAACGGCATGGAGAGGACAATCCGGTTGATGTGAAGCTGCTGCGCAGCCTTTATGGCGTGGTTGAAGCCGAACGAGCAACTGCCGGCATGATTGTTACGACAACGCGGATTACTCCTCCCGGAATTCGCTTCATCAACTCAGTGAAAAATCGCCTCTCAAAAAAAAATTACGAAGACCTCGTTGCGTGGATCAAAAGGCACGCTGGCTGAAAATCTTTTTTTGCTCTGGTGGCCCCACTCGAGCTCAGCAATAAACAGCAGATGGCCTTCAACTGTGGCTGTCGAGGCCAGCGGGGCGTCCGCACCTGGCTGAAAAAAATCCAGCGGCTTGAAAAATTGGGCTTCATCAAAACAAAGACCGGCCCGGACGGCCCGCAGAGTTTCGCGATCATTTTCGATCCCTATCAAGTGATCGAAAAAATCATCTTGGACAAAAAGCTGTCGGAGGAAATGGTGACTGCATTCTACGCACGCATCATTGCCGTCGGCGCGGACGATCTTTCTACGGCGAAAAAGAAAAAGCGCGCCGAGATGGCGGTCGATGACCTCTTTGAAAATAAAACGGCCAAATCAAAACCGCCTGGCCAAAAGCCGAAGGGATAAAATCACATTTGCATTTTGGCCGTGCGCATCCCGAGCTTTTGTTCTGCTTCTCCTACAGAGCTTCTGTTTTTCGGGCAACACGCTCAGCTGCCGTTTTAAGGTTAAAACCTTCCGCGAGAGGGAAATCTCAGGCTCTACCGGAATTCCAGTTTTTGCTGGATTTCGCGAATCGGACGCGTGGTGGGATAGCTCTTTCCGTTCTTCAGCACGACCAGGTTCTCGCCCTTGAACGTCGGTTGAAGCTCCTGGATTTGGTCCATGTTGACGATGACCGAGCGGCTGATGCGCAGGAATCGTTGCGGGGGGAGATGGGATTCCAACGAACTCATGGTCTCGCGCAGGACATGATTCTCCTTGCCGACATGCACGACAGCGTATTTTCCGGCCGCCTCAATGGCCTGGATCTGGTCCACCTCCACAAAGATAACCTTGCCCGGGGTTTTGACAGCCAATCGAGTAAGCTGACCTGCCGGCGCCGGCGTCTGACCTAAGAGCGCGAGAAGCCCGCGCGCGGCCACGCCGGCCTGTTTGTTGGCAATGAGGTCCCGCGCCCGCTGAACCGCTTCCTTGAACCGGGTGGGCTTGAATGGCTTTAAAAGGTAATCCAGCGCATTCACCTCGAACGCCCGAAGCGCGTGCTGATCATAAGCCGTGGTGAAGATCACGACGGGCAGCAATGCCCTCGGAATTCGTCGCAACACCTCAAATCCATCCATCTCCGGCATCTGCACGTCGAGGAAGACCAGGTCCGGCCTGGCTGCCTGGATCTGGTCCACCGCCTCAAAGCCATCGGCGCTTTCGCCAATGGTCCCCACGTCAGGTTCTTCAGCCAATAGCAAGCGAACACGCTGCCTTGCCAACTGTTCGTCATCCACGATGAGCGCTCGGATCTTCATGCGGCTGGCTCGTTCGAGACGGTGGCGACATGCACCGGCTCCAAGTGAAACGGGAGGTGAATATCGACTCGGCAACCCTGCGGTTCGGCCTTCCCGAGAGAAAAGCTTTGGTCCCGGCCATACAGACCCTGCAGTCTTGCTTGTGTGTTGGCTAGGCCGATACCACGTCCTACACCACGTTGTGCAGAGCTGTTTAAGTCCGCGCCCGGCGACGCCCTCCCGTTGTCCCGCACAATCAGGTGCAGATGTTTATCTTCCTGTCTTGCCTCGATCGAGATGAGCCCCGGGCCTCGCCGGGGTTCGATGCCGTGGCGGATGGCGTTCTCGACCAGCGGTTGAAGAATGAGGGCTGGAACCAGGGCTTTCATGAGTTCATCAGGAACGCTCTGTTCTACTCGAAGCCGTTCGCCAAAACGCTTTTGCTCAATGCTGATATATGCCCCAATGAATTCGAGCTCTTGCGCCAGCGTAATCTCCTGTTCCTCCATCGAATCAAGAGAGCGGCGGAGCAACTCGCTCAAGTCGCCCAGCATCTCGTCGGCCGCGCGCGGGTTGACGTAAACCAACGCCGCAATCGAGTTGAGCGTGTTAAAAAGAAAATGCGGGTTGATCTGCATACGCAGCGCTTGCAGTTTGGCGCTGGTGAGCCTTGCCTCTAATTCGGCCGCACGCTGTTCCCGCTCCTGCGACCTTCGAAAATGCGTGATCGCCTGGCAAACGCCCACTAACGACCAATAAACCAGCACGTCCAAACCTGCGCGGAGACCCAGAAACACGCCGAACGCAGCCGGTGGCCCCGGCCGCGCCGGACGTTGCGCCCGAGGATAGACCTTTTCCACCGCGCGAAAGGTCGCCCGGTTGGCGCCAACCACCAGGAGGCAGGCCAACAAATGAAGACTCACATTCCTAAAGAGTTTTTTCCGTTCGATAGGAAGCCGGAGAGAAAGCCACGCCACGACAGGCAGGAACAACAGCCAAAGCGCCCAAAACGACGCTCCGAAGCTAACCGTCTGCCGCCATGAAGCGGAGCTGGTCAACGCGAGTGGAGCTGCGAACAGCAGTACAAGGGCTCCCCACAGCCCCAGGACTGTTGCCACAATCGCCAACTTGCGAGCGATGCGTCTGTTGCCGCTCGTCCGGTTCATGTCACGGTAAATGTATTCAAAAGCAGCCCAAGCAAACAGGCCTGGTCAGCGCAACGCTCCATAGCCCGTATTCATTAACGCGCACCATCAGCGATTGAGCCACGATGGAGTCCAATACATCGTGGCGCAACACGTCAAAACCGCCCAAGCAAAAACTCTCTGAAAGACAGCCCGAATAATGCCGACATCCGGAAACAAAAAAGAGGCCAATCATTCCGTTTTGGAAGGATGGCCTCTGGTTGCTCGGCATTATCCGGGGCTACAGAAAATAACCCAATTCCCTGAGTGATGTGAATTTTGGATTGCCCATGACGACATGATCGAGAACTTCGATTTTCAACAATTGCCCGCCTCGGATAAGCTCTTATATCGGCTTCAGATGGAGTGGACATCTCCGACATGACCGACTGGCCAGGTTCCTCGTCGCCATCACGGTCGAAGAGTAAGGGAGGCGCGAGTCCCCGGTACGGAGCCCCGCCTTCAGGCGCCTTCAGGCGGCAGGGCGTT
>CAZCUL010000574.1:0-2674 GCA_964501475.1 uncultured Verrucomicrobiota bacterium
GGCATGTTGCGCGTGGCGGACAGGGTGCTTCTTCCGTTCGGCCCGCAGTATCGGCGTCGAAACAAGCTGGCGGTGGCGTATGACGCCAGCGCATCGTGCCTGCAGTTCGTGGACACGCTGCTGCGTCCGGCGCTTGAGCCAGACGACATTGACTTGCTGCAACGTTGGTGTGGCCTTGCGTTGGTGGGCGTGAACCTGGCGCAACGGCTGGTCATTCTCACCGGAACAGCCGGCGGCGGGAAAGGAACCTTCATCCGGGTTCTCAATGGCATCGTGGGGCCGAATAACGTCGGCACGCTGCGGCCGGAATTACTCAGTGAGCGATTCGAGTTGGGCCGACTGCTCGGCAAGACCTTGCTCTACGGCGCGGACGTGCGCGAAAACTTCCTGAACTGTAAAGGAGCCTCGACGTTGAAGGCGCTGACCGGCGGCGACCCCGTGACGCTGGAATTCAAGGGCAGCAATGAACGCCCGGAAATCATCTGCCGGTTCAACGCGATTGTGACCTGCAACTCCCGCCTGACGGTGCATCTGGAAGGGGACTCGGCGGCGTGGCGGCGGCGTCTCGTCATCATCGGATACAACAAGCCGAAGCCAGCGAACGTCATTACCGACCTGAGCGAACGCATCCTGAAAAACGAAGTTTCGGGCGTGTTGAACTGGATGCTGGATGGGCTGGACAAGCTGCGAGCGGCGGGCTGGCAGCTTCATCTGACACCGGCCCAGGAAAAGTTGGTGGACGATTTGTTGCTCGAATCCGAAGCCGATGTCGTCTTCGCGCGCGATTGTTTGAAAAAGGATGGGACGGAATCGCTTACCGTCGCGCAGTGCTACGAAGCCTACGTGTCCTTCTGCAGTGAGCGGGAATGGACGCCGATGGCGCGGAAGAAATTCTCGAACAGCATCGTTGACACGGTGACGCGGGAATTCGGGCTGACTTTGCGAAACGACATCGCCGACGCCGACGGGAAAGCGCAACGCGGATGGAAAGGGCTGGGTCGCGCATGAACAGGTACGGAACAACACGGCGGACAGTTCGGACGGTTGTTTTTCCGTCCGCGCGAAAGTCCCGAAACTCTGCTCGGACACTTCGGACGCATCTTTCCCGCTTCCGCACGCGCGATAGGAGAGAGCGGACTTTTATGAAGGCAGTTGGGAACATCCGTCCGAATCGTCCGGGAGAAAGGAGCGGCGAGCATGGCGTTTGAATTTGAACAGCTACCCGGCGAGAGCGCGAAAGCATTCGCGGCGTTCTCGGTTTACCTCAGCCTGGGGCCGGAAAGGTCGCTTGCGGCGGTAGGGCAGAGGTTGGGCAAGAGCGTGGCGTTGCTGGAGCGCTGGTCAGCGCGTTGGCGGTGGGCCGAGCGCGTGGCCACGCACGCGGCGCACTTTGCGGTCGTCGAGCGCGAAGCCGCGGAGGCGCTGGCGCGGTCGAAGGCGGCGGAATGGCTGAAGCGCGCAGAGGCGCTGCGCGAAAGCGAGTGGGAGATGCACGAAAAGTGCATCGCGGCGGCAAAGCGCGCCTTTGAAGCGTTCATGGCGCGCGAAAAGGTGTATGCGAACCTGGCAGACATGTCGCGGATGCTGGAGGTGGCTTCGAAGCTTGGCCGGCTCGCATCCGGGATGGCGACGGATAAGACGGAGCTCACGGGCGAGGAGGGCGGGCCGATCAGGGTGGAGTTGAGCGCGGCGTTGGAGAGGGTTTACGGCAAGGTCGTTGACGTGGAAGCGACGCCAGTCGCGTCGGATAGCAAATTGCCAATCGCCCAGGGCGACATCGACGCTTACCTCGGTTTGGAGTACGACGTAATTGGCATTGAGGAAGCGACGACGCTTTCGAGCCGGAAGCATCAAGACATCTCGACTTGCTCGCGCACGTCGAAACCGAACTGGCGTCCGCGCATCTATTCCACGACGAATCCGGGCGGCATCGGTCACGCCTGGTATCGGGCGAAGTTCATCGTTCCTTGCTGGCAAGGAAAGGAATCGGAAACGCGCTTCATCCCGGCCCGCGTCGGCGACAACCGTTTCAGCAATCCCGAATACACCCGCGTCCTGCAGCGCCTGGGCGATCCTGATGCCGGCATTCGCCCGACGATGTTCGTTCACCGGCGTTGCGCGCGGCTGTTGGAATGTCTGCCCACGCTGCAACATGACCCGCACAGGCCGGAAGATGTTCTGAAAATTGACGCGGACGAGGAAGGCGTTGGCGGTGACGATGCGGCGGACGCCTGCCGGTATTTAGTCGCGACGAAAGCGCGGGAGCTTAGGCAGCGGAAGTTGGCGGGCGTCTAGCGATTATCTCAGGTGCCTTCCGGCAAAAGGATGTCAGTCCATTGAAACCTCACCCTGACTACTTCCTCGTAGCTCTTGCCATCGCATGACCGTTCCCTTCCAAATTCCACTGGTGCTCGTTCAAATCGTCGAATCACAATCTCTCGCTTCCCCTCCGCCAGCTTGCTGATGTTAGGAAAAACTTTCTGCGCCTCCTGCAATGTCAGACAGTTTACTTGCGCGAATTGCTCCATCCCGTAAGTGAACTTGAACTTGTAACCCCGCACGACAAACCGCGTGGAGTGGAGCATGGCGGAAAACCACTTCCTGATGTCCGCTTTGGCCTGCTGTTTGTCGATCTGTTCGTTGTACCGCACGCGCACGTAAGTTCGTGGTAGGC
>CAZCUL010000575.1:0-2887 GCA_964501475.1 uncultured Verrucomicrobiota bacterium
GGAAGAAAAAAGCCTGGAAAGAAAAATCAGAACAGCGAAGAAGGAAGAAAACTTTTCAGTGAATCTTCCAAAGAAAATCCCAACGAAGAATATCCACTTCGAAACCGCCCGTTTTGAGGTATTTCGATCTCGCCGTTGGCAGTCCGCGCTGCTGCGGATATCGCCGAGATGCCTGTGAAACCCGGCAGCCGGTCCCAGAAACACAGCGCCGGCGTTGAAATCCCAGGGGCTTGAGGGGTCGTATATTCACAATTCACACTCCCCTCGTTTGGAGATTGTTCCGGACCTGCTCAATCACTTTGCGCAGTCTCAAACGCCTCAGCGCTGGCTGAACGCCTCATTCCACAATTCCACATACTCGCGCCACCTCCAGCAAACTTCGGCCGCGGCCACTCCGCATCATATGTAACTTGTGAGCGTACGACTCCACTGCGACACTGACGTTGCTGAGCATTACGTCGAAGTTTTGAAGAATTGGAGTCATTTTGCATCCGCTCAGCCTAGCCCGCCGCCTCGGCCGCCGCTAGAATCCGCCCCCCTCTTGACGCTTACGAAATATCTTGCGGCCCACCCACCCGTGACCACGAATCAAACCGCCCCTAACTCCACGTCACGGTTAGCCCCGCCACAGCAAATCCCTCGGAATGGACGGGAGCATTCACCGATTACGCTGGACAAATGTTTGATGCTTTACCCTCCGGAGAAGACGCCAAATACCCCATACGATTAATGGTACCGTCGCTGCGAGGCTGAGTAGTGGGATCAGCCACGGTGAAGGCGCCTTCGCAGTGGGTGAATCCGCCACCGATTCGAAAATGGCAAGATCAATGGGAGGAAAGCGTACTACGGATAGCTCGCCATGATCACGCTTAACCACCTGCAAATGCAAACGTAGCGTGTAGAGGCCAGCATTTGTGATGTGAAAGCATTGGTTCAGCGGTCTCGGCAGAGAAAATCCTGCTGCCCGACCATACCACTCCATTTCGACATCGTTGATGTCATCCTGCAAAGAGAAGAACTTCCGCGCTGATGGTGCGCCTGCTTTGTGAAGGAGAGGTTGGCCCTGTTCATCGATAAGTTCCAGGAAACATCGATAGTTGATGTCTTGCGGGAATCCGAGACGCACGCTCGTACTATTTGTGGAGAGAAAGTGATACGTAAGAGGACTAGCCACCACATGATGCCGTTCATTGGCTGGATATTTGGCAATGACCAATATGACATCATGGACAGGACCCAAGACGTCGTGATACTCTTTTGTGGCCCCCCCATTCCCGCTTCCAAAATGCAGGCCGGACGCCAAGAAGATCGTGGTCCCGATGCCGACTTGTCTTCGCATAAGACCGAACTAATCGTCCGGGAGCCGTATTGGCAACTCCATCATGCTTTCCGATCATCACAATTCAACAATTTGAGCAGCTTTGTCATCCGACTTTTCTCCGCGCGATCTCGCTCCAGACGCAGTTCGCACCTCCTGGCGTTCGTCGCCACCACACCGTAAATTGCTCATTTCGGCCTCTCTCGCCAGTTCGGTCAGTTTCAGGCCGTCCAGTTGAGGGGTCGTCCATTCACAATTCACAATCCCGTCGTTTGGAGATTTTTCCGGACCTGCTCAATCACTTTCCGCAGTCTCAAACGCCTCAGCGCTGGCTGAACACCTCATTCCACAATTCCACATGCTCGCGCCACCTCCAAGCAAACTTCGGCCGCGGCCACTCCGCATCATATGTGACTTGTGAGTGTACGACCCCACTGACACTGAGTGACTACGACCCAATTCACAATTGACGCGAGGAGAGTCATTGAGCATACTCGACAAGGATGGCTCGGCCCTTTGTGAATCCAGCAGGCCGGTGCCTGGTATCGCGCACGCTTGCAGCATCGGCGGCTTCCGATCTTTTGCGACGACCGATTCACGGGACAATTGATAATGCACTTTGATGAGCACCGATTGGACTCGAAATACGATGATGTCTTGGTTGGGAGTGGCCGCTGCCGTCGCCATTTCGAATTGTTGTCAGGCGCGAATTTTTCCGTTCCAGGCAACATTTGATTGCTGTCCTTCCTGGATAGGCGAAAACGGCGCGTCTTGGCATTCTGTTAATCCAACCAATGGCTATTGGCAGATTATTGCGACAGATGCCGAAGGGGAAGCCAAGCTCTCCGCCGGTAATGACATGCTGGGGAATTGGGACCACGCTATGGGGCTTGACCGCGGCCTCATCAGTTATGACGTGCGAATCAAAGGCGAAGGCACGATGGAGTTCACCCATTATCTACAGATCAGTGGCACAGGCGGAACTGCCCGCGTAAGTGTAGTCCTGCCTCGAGACGCGAGCAGTTGGGCCCGGGTCCTCATTCCCGTTGCGGAACCGGAATGGATAGTGACGGACGGAACTTGGGCTGAGTTGCTCAGAAACGTGAATGAGATGTCGCTGTTTTTCAGATTTGCCGGTAACACGAACATTGTCGTCGATCTCGATAATGCGATTATCTCGAGAATTCTTGATCCTGCGCCAGACATCACGCTTCTCATCCACCCAGGCATCGAATTGGAGGTCGTCACTTCGCCCCTTAGCTACTATCAGATTCAATGGTCCTGTGAAGCAACAGGACGTTCGTGGTTTAACTTGGGACCTTCCGAGAGTGGAACCCTCAGGATGAGGATACATCCTGTTGATCAGCAGCGGCAGTTTTATCGGATTCTGCGGTTAGATTGAGGTTACACGCTAGCAGAATCGCCTCAATATGGACCTTAGGGCCGGGGAAAAGAGGCCCTATAGCGCTCAGCTAAGTTGACCCCGGTCTGCTCAGCTAAATTAAAGCCCGGGCGCGCCCAAGAGGGGTCGGTTCTTAGTATTGACAACTCCATCATGCTTTCCGATTT
>CAZCUL010000576.1:0-9545 GCA_964501475.1 uncultured Verrucomicrobiota bacterium
TCTCTTGCCCTCAATTTACGCGTTGCTCTGCAAGCTGGGGATGTTTGAGAAGAAATTCTACTGCCAGGAATGCCAGTTTACCTGGCCGGTGAGAGAGAAACTCGAGAAGCCTACCGATTCGCTAGGCTGGCCGAAGGGAGAAGCCCGCACCCAGTCGAAAAAGTAAGCCGCGGGGCGGGCGTCTTGATGCTTGTCGGCCAAAGGCTTACAAAGCCTGATGACGTTTCGGTAGTTGCCAACCGCCACGGAAATCAGTTACCTCTTGGCCGGAATGCCTACGGTTGCGGAACAACTCCGTCGCGCGCGCGAAGCTCAGAGCCTCGATATTTACCAGGTCGCCGAGATTACCAAGATCAAGACCGACCACATCCGCGCCCTCGAAGCCGGGGAGTATGAGACCTTTTCCGCGCCGGTTTACATCCGCGGTTTTGTGCGCACCTATGGGCGAGTCCTCAAGCTGGATGTCGCGCGATTGGGCGAAGAGCTGGACCAGGAGCTCAGTCAGACGGAAAAGTTCCGGGAACCGCCGCCCCTGGTCAGCAAGCCGCACGGTGCGCTCGACTTTTTCATCCTGCAACTCTCGAAGTTGAACTGGCGAATTGTGCTGGCCGCATTGATCATCGCCGTCATCATCGTGACCGCTCTTTCGCTCTTTCAAGGCTGGAGGAACGAGCCGGACGAAGATCCGCTCAGGCATCTGGGTCCGGGTTTGTATGAACCGAAACAGCCGAGCCCAGGCGAACTTCTGCCTCTGCCCCCGAACGGGGCCGGCAGATAAATGGCGGCAACGCCGCAACCAAAGGAGCGCGGCTGTCCCCAGCCTCAGCGCGCGGCGAACGACGGCTGACGCGGACTTCCCAGCGCCTTTCCCTTTCGCGAGCGCTGCGGCTGGGGACAGTCACGCTCCATCTTGGGGCCGCCAGCCGGCAGGCGCAAAATTCCTGAGGTTGCCCGAATGCAGTCGCATCGCTAAGGTTCACGTTTCTGAATGAACAGTGCCGTTGCCGACAGACCGTTGCGTGTGGGAATGATCTCGCTGGGTTGCGCCAAGAACCTGGTGGACGCCGAGATCATGCTTGGCTCCCTGCTTCAGGACGGCATGCAGATCGTGAATGACGCCGCCGGCGCAGACGTCGTCATCATCAACACCTGTTCGTTCATCGATACAGCCCAGGAGGAAAGCGTGGACGCGATCCTGCAATCGGCGGCGCTTCGCGAGGCGCGGCATCGAGGACAGGGCCTGGTGGTGTCTGGGTGCCTGCCGCAACGTTTCCGCGAGGAGCTGCCCAAACTCCTCCCTGAAGTGGACGCCTTCATGGGCATCGATCAGGTCGCGCAAGTGGGTGAAATCGTCCGCGGCGCCTTCGAGCGCCGCGCCCTGCGCCTGGGCAATTCCGCATCCCAAAACCGGCCTGTTGGCGGAAAACGCATTGCGGCAAAGGTTGCTGCCGGTGAAGAGGAGCGGATCGATTCAATGGCTGGCAATGGCCATGGCGCCGGGGGCCTGCAGGCGTCAACGCCGGCAGAACCGTTTATCGCCATTCATGATCGACCCACCTATATTCCCGATTTTGCAACTCCGCGATTCCGGCTGACGCCGAGCCATTTTGCCTATCTGAAAATCGCCGAAGGCTGCAACCACCCTTGCAGCTTTTGCACGATCCCGCGCATGCGCGGCAGTCATCGCAGCCGGCGCCAGGAAGACATTGTGACCGAGGCGCGCCGCTTGATCGCCGAGGGGGTCAGGGAACTCAATCTGATCTCGCAGGACTCGACGTATTACGGGATGGATTTGCGGTCCGGGCAGAGCCGGAACATTGCTTCGCCCGAGAAGTTCGGCGCCGCGGCCCGATCATTGCCCGCGCAAGCCAGCAACCTTTGCACGCTGTTGACCGAACTGAACGCCTTGCCCGGGGACTTTTGGATTCGGCTCCTCTACACCCACCCGGCGCATTGGACCGACGAATTGATTCAGACCATGGCCAGGTGCCCGAAGGTCGCGCGTTATGTGGATATGCCGCTGCAGCACATTCACCCGAACATGCTCGAACGGATGCGCCGCGAAACTTCGCGGGAATACATTGAAGAGCTCATCCAGCGGCTTCGTGCCGGCATTCCCGGGATTGCCTTGCGCACGACTTTTATTGTGGGATTTCCTGGCGAGACCGACGGCGCTTTTGAGGCGCTCTTGCAGTTTATCGAAGAAAGCAGATTCGAGCGGCTGGGGGTCTTTACTTATTCACGCGAGGAAGGCACGCGAGCCGGGCGGATGGAAAGCCAGATTCCCGATAAGCTAAAGCGGCAGCGGCGCGACCTGGCGATGGCGGCGCAGCGCAAGGTGGCCGAAAAGATCGCTGCGTCGATGGTGGGCCGGACCATCAAGGCGCTGGTGGAGAAAGAAGCCACGGCCGCCGAACTCAAGCAGGCGAGCATCAGCTCCTGGGAACACGGCTTGATTCGGGGGCGCAATTCCGGTTCAGACCGCCTGCGCGGCCGCTATCTGGTAGCGCGGAGCGAGGCGGACGCGCCGGACATTGACGGCCGGGTCTATGTGCGGGGGCGGCTGCGTCCGGGCGAATTCGCCGAAGTGAAGATTGCCGGCCACACAACTTACGATCTGATTGGGGAACCGGTTTGAATCCAGGTCAGAACAGACCCGCGGGGCTCAGCGGCAGAATGAACCTTCCCAACAAGCTCACTCTTTCTCGGTTCCTGCTGACGGTGGCTTTCCTGGCCGTTTTGTTTTCGGAGCTTCCCTACCGCGAGTCCATCGCCCTGCTGCTGTTCGTCGCCGGGAGCATCACTGACTATCTTGACGGCATGATTGCCCGCCGCCGCAAACTGATAACCAACTTCGGGATTCTGATGGATCCGCTGGCAGACAAGATTCTGGTGTGCTCGGCTTTTATCGCCTTTGTTGGCCAAGGGTGGGTGGCGGCGTGGATGGTCGTGGTGATCGTGGCCCGGGAACTGGCCATCACCGGTCTCCGATTGCTCGCCGCGTCCAAGAACGTCGTCCTGGCTGCGGAAGGCTTTGGCAAACACAAAACCATCTCTCAGATCGTTGCCATCATCTCCGTCCTGGTCCTGATCAGTTATCATCAGTGGGGGGCGGTCGGAAGAGCGATTTTTGGTTTCAATCTGTTTGGCGAGCCCTGGGTGGAGTGGTTCACCGAAATTGCCAAATGGATGGCCGTCGTTTTGACCTTTATTTCGGGCAGCCTTTATCTGTGGCGCAATCGCGGAATTTATTTAAACGATATGTGAACGGGACACGGCGGTTATGGCGCTCTGGCACATTACAATAGCCGTGGCAGTCGTTCTGATCCTTTTCGGCGTCAAGTATTGGCCGGATTTGAGGAACGCCAAACCCGAGGAACGAACTCGAATCATCGGGCGGATGGGGGCAGAGCTGGTGGTTTGGATTGCCCAGGGGCTGGGCGCAGGCCGGATTCCTCTCGCGCCCGGAACAGTCGGGTCGCTCGTGGGGCTGCTTTGGTTTGCCCTTCTGGTTGCAACCGGATCGATGTGGTCCTTTGCTTTGGGCGGGCTGCTCGGGTTGCTTTTTGCGGTTTGGTGCTGCGGAAAGGCGGAGCGAATCCTTCAACAAAAGGACCCCGGCTCAATCGTGCTGGATGAGATCATGGCCATGCCGTTCTGCTTTCTCTCATGGCTGGCAATCATTTCCGTCCGGACCGGCGAATGGCCTGAGCCGGAGCATTTTTTCACCGGCCGTTCCTGGATCAATTCCGCCATTGTGTTCGTTCTTTTCCGCGGATTTGACGTTCTCAAGCCCTGGCCGCTGCGCCAAAGCCAGCAGCTCCCGGGCGGATGGGGCGTGGTGGTGGACGATTTGTTGGCAGCGGTATTAGTGAGCCTGGTCCTGCTGCCTTTTCTTTTGCTCTAGTCGCTCGATCACGGAAAAGCGAAAATTGTCTGTGATTTGTGCGGAGTTTTCTTTCAAGAATAGTTCATGACATCGTCTGATCCACTCCTCCGGCTGGTGAATGTCTCGAAGGAATTTGAAGCCGTCGAAGGCGGCGCACCTCTCGAGGTCTTGCGAGGCGTGCATCTCGAGGTGGCGCGCGGTGAGCCTTTGGCGGTGGTAGGCCCGTCCGGCTGCGGGAAAAGCACGCTGCTCAATCTGATGGGCACACTCGACCGCCCCACCAGCGGTGAAATCTGGCTGGGCGATCAAAACCTGGCTGGACTGGACGAGAAGCAATTGGCCGCGATTCGCAACCGGCAGATCGGATTCATTTTTCAATCCCACCATCTGCTTCCGCAGTGCACGGTCCTGGAGAATGTCCTGGTGCCCACACTGCCGAACAAGGAGGACGGTGCTCGCGACCACGCGCCGGAACGCGCCCGGGGGCTTTTGGAACGGGTCGGTCTGGGACATCGACTCTCGCACCGGCCCGGCCAACTCTCCGGCGGCGAACGCCAGCGGATCGCGGTGGTGCGGGCATTGATCAATCAGCCGAAGTTGTTGCTCGCGGACGAACCGACCGGCGCTTTGGACCGTTCCTCCGCGGCTGAGTTGGGCGATCTGCTCGTCGAGTTGAATCGCGAGGAGAAGGTCACATTGGTGGTTGTCACGCACGCCCTCGATCTGGCCGGCCGCATGGGGCGGACCCTCGAGTTGCGCGACGGCCAGCTTGCTTCCACCATAGGCCGGTGAATGCGGCCATGACGTCCTGGAAACTGATTGCGCGCAGCCTTCGATTCCACGCCAGAGCCCATCTCGGTGTCGTGCTCGGGGCGGCCGTGGGCAGCGCGGCTCTAATCGGGGCGCTGGTGGTGGGAGACTCGGTCCGGGGCAGCCTGCGGGAGATGGCACTGGCTCGCCTCGGAAAAATTCAACTGGCGCTTCCGGCCAATGACCGTCTCTTCCGCAGCGAACTGGCGGGCGAAATTTCCGTGTCGCTCCAGAGGCCGGTCGCGGCGGTTCTGCAATTGCCGGGTACGGCTGCAACCGGGGACGGATCAGCCCGCGCCAACCGGGTCCAGGTGCTGGGAGTCGATCCAACCTTCTGGCAACTGGCAAATCGACCACCGCCGCTCGGAACAAACCGCGCCCTTGTTCTCAACACCGCGCTGGCCCGCCACTTGAATGTAAAGGCGGGGGATCAGGTTCTTTTGCGGGTCCAGAAACCGTCGCGGCTTTCTCGCGAGGCCCCTATTTCTCCGCAGCAGAATTACAACGTCGCCTTGCGTCTGGAAGTCGCTCGCGTGGTCAGTGACGCGGAACTGGGGCGGTTCAGCCTGCAAGCGAATCAGCTTCCGCCGTTCAACGCCTTTGTGCCGCTTGATTTCCTGCAGGAAACCCTGGACGAACCGGGCCGCGCCAATCTGCTCTTGGCGGGTTCGACTGCGCCGCGCACCGGAGAAGGGACCCCGCCCGCTCGCAGGCTGGAGGATGTCGAAACAGACGACCTTCTGGCGGAGGCGCGAACGGCTTTGCAACGATACTGGCAACCGGCCGACAGCGAACTTGAATTGGTCCCGTTAACAAACTCGCCGGCTCTGGAACTGCGCAGTCCGCGCGTCTTTCTCGATCTGCCGGTGGCGCGCGCGGCTTTGGGCGGCTTCACCAATGCGTCTGGTATTTTGACCTATTTCGTGAACGAACTTCGGGTGGGCGGACGCTCGACCCCCTATTCGATGGTGGCCGGTTATGATCTGGTAACGCCGTGGGGAATGAAATCGAACGAGATCGTCATTAACGAATGGCTGGCTGAAGATTTGCAGACGAAGGCGGGTGACGAATTGAGCTTGAAGTATTTCGTGCCGGCTTCGACGCAGCGGCTCGAGGAGCGCGAGGAACGTTTTGGCATTCTTGCCGTTGTGCCCCTGGAGGGAGCGGCGGCGGACCCGGAACTGATGCCCGACTTTCCCGGAGTGTCCGAAGCGGAGAGTTCCCACGATTGGGATACCGGGTTTCCCATCGACTTCTCGAAAATCCGCGAGAAGGACGAGCAATATTGGGAAGAACATCGCGGCACGCCCAAGGCCTTCCTGACCCTGGCGGCTGCGCAGCGCCTTTGGACCAATCGCTTCGGCATTCTCACGGCGGTGCGGTATGCGCAACCGGGTCCATCGGAGCAGACGATTCGCGGCATCATCCGCCGTTCGCTGGAACCGGCGAGCGTGGGATTGAGCTTCGTTCCGGTCCGCCAACAGGCTCTGCAGGCGAGCGCGGAAGCAATGGATTTTGGGCAGCTTTTCCTCGGGTTCAGCTTTTTCCTGATCGTGGCGGCATTGATCCTGGTCGCGTTGTTGTTTCAATTCAGCCTCGAGCGGCGCGCCGAAGAAGTCGGAACGCTGCTGGCGCTGGGCTTTCGGCCAGGCCAGGTGCGATGGCTGATTTGGTGCGAGGCGGCGGTACTGGCACTCATTGGCGGCATCTTGGGTGTCGCGGGTGGGCTGGCTTATGCCAGGGCCATGATTTATGGCCTGACCACGGTTTGGCGCGAAGCGGTGGCGGCCGCGTCGCTGAGCTTTCATGCCACGCCGGTTTCAATCGTGATCGGACTTGCCGCCAGTGTGGTGGTGAGCACGCTGACGATTGCTTTGGTGCTGCGCAAACAGGCGAGGCGCCCCGCCCGGGAACTGCTGGCCGAAGGCGCCGAGTCGGATTTACGGATGCCTGCATCTGGAAAACGCAGCCGCGGGAATGTCGTCGGCGTGATTGGCCTCGCGGGCGCGCTGGGAATTGTAGGGTGGGCCATGTGGCAGGGCGAAGGCGCGGCGGCTGGAGCTTTTTTTGGCGCCGGAGCGCTGTTGCTGATTTCGGGCTTGGGCTTTTGCGCGGCTTTCCTGACCGCCTTGGGCCGAAGTCCGGCCGCGCAGCGGCTTTCGGTAAGCGCTATGGGTTTGCGCAGTTCGACCCGGCGGCGGAAGCGCAGTCTGGCCAGCGTGGCATTGCTGGCTTGCGGCAGTTTCATGGTGGTGGCGGTGGGCGCCAACCGCCTGGATGCGGACCGCGACTCGAAAAAGCGATCCTCGGGCACTGGCGGATTTGCGCTTTGGGGGGAGTCGTCGCTGCCTGTCGTGCACGATCTGAATACCGAGGGGGGGCGCGAGTTCTTCGGTCTGGACGCAAAGGAAATGGAGGGGGTGGCGGTGGTGCCGTTTCGCGTGCGTGAAGGCGACGAAGCCAGTTGTTTGAACCTGAATCGGGCGCAGACTCCGCGTTTGCTCGGCATCAAGCCTGAGTTGCTGGCCGAGCGCGGGGCGTTCACTTTCGCCAAATTGGCCGAAGGCGCGGCGCACGACAATCCGTGGCTCCATTTGCGTCGCGGTTCCGGCGAGGCGGTCCCGGCCATCGGCGACCATGCCTCGATCCAGTGGGCGATGGGAAGGAAGGTGGGGGATGGGCTGACATTTCTCGACGAGCGGGGAAATCCCTTTCGGGTGGAGTTGGCTGGCGGCCTGGCGAATTCCATTTTGCAAGGCAATCTGGTCATTGCCGAAGACGAATTTCTGGCCCGCTTCCCGAGCGAGAGCGGTTATCGAATGTTTCTCATCGATGCACCGTCGAATCGCGTGGATGAAGTTGCCGCGACACTGACGCGCGCGCTTCAGGATGTGGGGCTGTCGGTAACTCCCACCAGGGAGCGGCTGGCGGCGTTCAATGCGGTGCAAAACACTTACCTGAACACGTTCCAGGTGCTGGGCGGGCTCGGTCTCCTGCTGGGCAGTGCCGGACTGGGCGTGGTGGTGCTGCGAAACGTGCTCGAGCGGCGCGGCGAGCTGGCGCTTCTGCAAGCCGTTGGTTTTCGAAAACGCACATTGCAATGGCTGGTCTTCAGCGAGCACGGCTGCTTGCTCGCGCTCGGGTTATTGGTAGGCATCGTGGCAGCGTTGTTGGCCATCCTGCCTGTCCTCTTTGCTCCCGGCGCGGAAGTGCATTATCTGTCCTTGACGGCAACCTTGGTTGGGATACTTGCCAGCGGGGTGCTTTGGACGCTGGCCGCCACGTGGCTGGCACTGCGCGGGCGCTTGCTTGCGGCCTTGCGCAATGAGTGAACAACATTGTCCCCCGCCGGGCCGGCAGGAAAGCGGGCGATACTGCCGGCAAGAAAGCCGGCGGTACGCAGTTGGAGGCAAGACGCGTGTCCTGCCTTTTCGTAAGTTTGAAATTCATGAAAGCCATTAGATCGTTTTCTTTCATCTTTGTGGTCGTGGCGGCGTTCACAGCCGGAAGCGCGGAACCCGGTGCGGACGCTTATCAAACGGATTTCGAGCGAACTGATACGGGCAAGGTGCCGCCGGAATTTCTGATTCTGGACGGTGCATTTGCCGTGAATGAGGAAGGAGGGAATAGGTTCCTCGAGTTGCCCGGCGCGCCCCTCGATTCGTTTGGAGCTGTCTTTGGGCCGACCTGTCAACCCAAGACCGATCAGGGCATGACGGTTTCGGCGCGCATTCAGGGGTTTGGCCGCGGGCGCCGTTATCCGGCCTTTGGCGTGGGCGTTTGTGGCGTTGGCGGCTATCGCCTGCGAGTAATGCCGAGCAAACGGAAGGTCGAGCTTTATCTGCGCGACGAGGTGTTGGCGGACGCAGACTATGCCTGGGAAGCTGATCAATGGACGGCATTGCGCCTCGAAATCCGGCGGACGGGCGAGTCTGAATGGAAAGTGCAAGGCAAAGCGTGGCCAGACGGAAAGCCTGAACCGGAGGAATGGATTCTTTCTTACACTGAAAAGAATTCGCCGGTGCCGGGGCAGGCTTCCATTTGGGGAACCCCTTATTCCGGCAGGCCAATTCGGTTCGACGACATCAAGGCGCGGTTGTTTTCGGGGCGATCGTGAAGAAGCGCCTCCACCGAATCGTTGCGTGCTTGTGGTGTCTTCCGGCCGCATGGTCCACCGCAGCAGGAGCGGAGCAGGCTGTCGAGGCCGAATTGCGGATTCCTCCGGCCCAAACCCACGTCATCGGCGATGACATCGCTCTGATCTGGCAATTTCGAAACGTGGGCGAACAGCCGCTGGCCTTTCTCTGGGAGGGCTGCTGCCGGCTGAACGGAAGGCTTGAGGTCAAGGCCCGTGGTGAAATGCTTCCGCCGCTGCCGCCCGGCCCGGTTATCGCGCATCAATTCGCCCGGGCGGAGCGTTTGGAGCCCGGTGTCGTGCGCCAATTCCAGACGCTCCTGAGCGATTGGGTAAGGCTGCGGGACAGCGGGCCATACGAATTGCGCGGGCACTACGTGGGCGTATTGCCGACGCAACGGCCTCAAATTCTTGGGAAGCTTGAATTGTGGCGGGGCAGTGCTGAAACCGATCCGGTTACGGTGAGAGTGCTTTCGCCGGAGGATTACCTCGCGGAGCGGAATGATCGCGCGCGGGAGCGGCAGCTTCAGTTGATTCTGCGCGGCCCAACGAAAATGCCGTTGCTCGAGCCGGCACAATTCACCATAGCCATCACAAACACGGCCGAGGGTCATCGGGAATTCGCCTGGCCGGGAAACGCCCAGCTTTGGCTGGTGGATGCCGAGGGCCATCGTGTCTTGGGCGTGCCGCGTTTCCTGCAGGCCGCCGCCG
>CAZCUL010000577.1:0-14819 GCA_964501475.1 uncultured Verrucomicrobiota bacterium
ACCACGCCACGAACGAAATCGCCCTGCTGAATCTCCCCACCGCATAATCCCGGCTTCAGCCGGTGGAGCGCGGGAAGGCCGACCGGTTGGGAGAGTTCCTTCGCCCCTCCGAGATGCGAACGCCCCGCCGCCTGAAGGCGGAACTCCATGCGAAAACTCTGTCTGGCGCGGGACCTCCGCAGCGTTCGGAGTCCCGGCTTCAGGCGCCTTCAGGCGGCTCTAGCCAGAGGAGAGGCGAAAGCCGCTAAAGCCAGCCGGTTCATGGTCCCGGTGCCTACCCTTATTTTTTCCTTTTTCCTTTTCCCATTTCTCTTAACGTCCACTCAATGGTCGGCACCGGTGAGCTGGTCTTTTTCGCTATTCAGGCTACAGTCCGGCTGGCGCGGACAGGTAGAAAGCTTTTCGTCGAGAACACCGCCAGCCGCGAGATTATCCTGCCATTGCCGGCAGGGTTCACAAGTTTGCCCGCCACGGCCCGTGAGTACGCCGAACAGATGGCGCGAAACCCAAAGACGAAACGGCGCTTCGAAGAAACCTTCCGGCAGCCCTTCCAACAATCCATCGACGGACAAGGCCCCGAACGGCGGCACGCAGAACAGGAGTTGATTCAGCTTTATCTCCTGGACCTGCAACATGGCCGCGTCGCAGGGAGCAAGGCGGACGAATGCGAGCTGGCCGGGATCGCGGCTTTGAAACAGTGGGGCGCAGGCGAAAGCCCATTTCCACATCCACTCCAGCGCGTCGCGGGAGTTCTGGTTGAAGTTTCAATCGATTATTTTTTGCACGTTCCCGGCGCCTTGCGGGCGGAATCGCGCCAGGGAAAGGCGCTGAAATCATTATTGCTTGGCCTTGATCAGTTCGACTTTCAAGAAGCCCGCTGGGATGGGATCGTGGTTGGATTGTTTACAGCCGGCCTGGACACCCTGGCAACCCAGGGTGAAGCGCTGGGCGGCGATCTGTCCGGCGAGTTGGTGCGCCAACTGGCAAGCGGTGTCGCGGCGGATTTGCAAACGCGCCTGCAACACCTGGGGAGTCTGGGTGATTTGGATGCGGAAGAGAGGCTGCAGCGGTTTGGCCAGATCGTGCTGCGAAGCCTTCTTCGAAACGGCGGCAGGGCCGCGCTCCATCATCCGGCTCTCCTGAGCGCCGATCACAACGGCGGCGGGGTGATTATTCAGGAAGTCGGCTCGACTTTTCTGGACCTCTTGCTCGATGAGGAAACCGGCTCCCTGGGCGACAACTTGCGCCAACTGGCCTCCACCCAAACACTCGACCGTTTGATTGGCGCGAGTTTAAAAGCGCTGGCTGAGCATCCCCAATACTTTCAAACCGGGACGCAGCCGCTCGATCAATGGCTTCGCAACCTGCTCACGGCCCTCCACGGGCATCACCAGGGCGGACGCCGGTTTATCGATTCGGAGATTTTTGGGGAGGTCGCCTGTTTGGCCGTCGAGCATGGCTTACGCGATCTTCCAGCTTTGATTGACCAGCCAACCGGACACCACTTTCTGCTAATCGCTGTTGCACGCAGCGTCTTCGAAACGGTGACGGAGGATGGCCCGGACGGCGCGCCGCGCTGGAAGGTGGAGCTCTCGCGTTCGGATGTTTACGAAACGTTTGCCTCAGTGTTGGGGGCGGTCGCGGAACACCCCGAATGGGTTTTGCAGGATGAGTCGCACCAGGCGAAGGCGAAAATGATTCTTCCCGTGGTGTTGGAGGCTTTGATGCAACTCGGGGATGGCCCGGCGAAGGCGCTCATCCGGAGCGGGAAACTGAAGGTGGTTCTGGCGGCGGTGCTGGTCAGCGGTCTGGGCGAAAAACTCGAATCAGTGAAAGCGCAGCAGATCGCCGCCGCACTCGACCTGCTTTTGAAGGAGTTGCTGAAAGGGGGCAGAACCGGGCTCGGGTCATTGTTCGAGGGAGCCCGCCTGACGGACCTTTTGGCCGCGCTGGCCATGAGCAAGGCGGCGGACAAATTCTTTGGGAGCAATCAGGCGCAGCGCCAGCAGGCTGTGAAGAATTTGATCGCCGTCATAGAGAAGTTGAGGACAGGACAAATCCTCGCCATACCAGCGATGGTTCGGCTTTTGAACAAGACTGCATGAAGCGGCAAAGGACTCCATGATGATGAAACTGAAACGAAATCCGGGCAGCGACGCGCCCGGATCAAGGGTCTGCCAGGCGTGGTTGCGGCTGGTTCTGTTTCTGGCCGTTTCAATAGCCGCCTCTGGCTGCGGCAGCCTCGAACATGTCCGCGCACTTCGGGAGGCCCAGGAGGATTTTTCGGAATTGGCTGCCGAAGAGAATCGGAAGGCGGTCAGCCACATTCTGCCCAATGCCAGCGACCTGAATCGGCTGGCATCGGATTGGAAAGCGGGCGTGCGGGAAGAGCTGCTCACCGGCTTTGGCGCAGACGAATATTACCAACTTTACGTGGCGTATCAGAATCTTTATCTGCGCCTTCAGGCGCTGGAGCGGCGCGCAGGCGCGGACCTTCGCGCGGACAACCTTTACGGGAGCACCGTCGCGCTCGAATTAATGACCTTCTGGCGGATGCGATTTTTCGCCAACCTGCTTCAACTGGATCCAGGAAAGGCTCCATCTTTGCCAGAGAGTGATCCGGAAGCGCGGAAGGTCGATTTGCTGGCGACGAACGCAATGAGCGAAGTCGTCGCGCGAGCCCGCCGGGTCCTCGCTGTGGCCGATCGGGAAAACCTGGCGCTCTATCCGCGCGATCGTTTCATGATGGAGGCTGCGACACCGCTCGTCAGATACGACATCTCTTATCTGAACGCGATACGTTTCGACCGGTCCGGGCAGTTGGACGCGGACAGAACTCCTCTGGAGAAAGTCCGCGCACAAGTCGGTCAATTGGTCGAGCAGATGGCTCACGCCGAACGGGAGTTGGCGGAGGCGAGCGCAAATCAGCCCGAGCATATTCGATATTATGCGGCGCTGGCGCGGTTGACGATGTTGCGCACGGCGCGAACTTTGGCAGACAAGGGCCGGGTTTCTTTTCTAACGGACGAGGCCAAAGAGCTCTTCCCAATGCTGGCAAAACGGATTGAGGCGTTTCACCAGGAAGCCGGAGAGTCCGGGAGTGATGCAACGCGCCTTTTACAGCAGTTGAATCAGAATGCGGGCGATGTGCTCCCGAAAATCGGACCGTAGGACAGGCGTCTTCGCCTATTCTGGCCGGCTGAAGAGCCGGCGATAGGTATCGCCGACATTTCTGTCGGCGTGCACAGGCGAGATGCCTGTCCTGCGTAAAAACGTGATGGGGCGGCGCGAGCTGGCAAAACCCCCGTTCTAAGATTCCGCCAAACTTAATGATTCGCGCCGCCCCAAGAAATTCTTGAATTGTCTCCCGCCTCCGCTACGTTTCTGCTCGTCGCGCGCTTAGCTCAGCGGTAGAGCATTACCTTCACACGGTAGGGGTCGCAGGTTCAAACCCTGCAGCGCGCACCATTCTTTCGCTCCCCTCCGGAGAGTCGCCTCCTGGCCAAGGTCCATTCTTGGCCAGGCGCAACGGCGGCTGGCAGTCTCCACCCTTCTGATAAAGAGCTTCATCGGATTCTGCGAGGCCCCAAAAAGTCATTTCGATCCGGAAGAAGGAGATTCGCTCTCCTCTGGCATGACGACCTGATCCAGGAGGTTGGCAAACGGCCGCTCGTCATCTTCCACACTCAGGGCCAGCATGTATGTCTTGATCGCCTCATAACAGCGCGGATCATTGCGGCTGAAACGCGCTTCCTCTTTCTTAAGGGCCTCCTCCCTCAATCGAAACTGGCCGAACTCGTTCGACTCAACGAGGCCATCGCTTTCCATCCGACGCAAAACGCCCCGCGCCCAGTCGCGGTCCAAGACGTAACGCCGTTTGCCCGCGGCGCGCTTGCAAATTTCTGCGACCGACACAAATGCATCGGGCAGTTTTCTCATATACTCGCAAATCAGAACTTCGTCGGTTGTCATTGGTGTTACCTCTTCGATTGTCTTAAGGAATTGCAAAGTGTATCGGAGTTGGACAGCGCGGCCTTTAAGGTTTTCTATGACGGGGCCCATCGCCGGGCATTGACTCATTAATCCCGAACTTTGCCCCGGGGCTATAGCTTGCGGTCTGCCTAAGCGCTGTCTTGACAGCGCCTTTAGCGCTGCGCAGCCTTGCCACCAGACCCGGCAAACACGGAAATGACACCTGTACTATGAACTCACCTTTTTCGCGGCGGACCTTCATCACAAGCGCCGCGCTCGGCACCGCGGGCTGCTGGATCGCCAGCAGCGGAATGACTCGGGCCAAGGTTTCCCCCAATGAAAAGCTCAACCTTGGCGTCATCGGCGTCGCCGGGCGAGGCGCAGAAAATCTTCGGGCTGTTTCCAGCGAGAACATCACGGCTCTGTGCGACGTGGATGAAAATCATCTCAAGGTGGCGGCGGAACGCTTTCCTTCAGCCAAAAAGTATCGCGACTTCCGCCGGCTTCTCGACCAGAAGGAGATCGATGCGGTGGTGATCAGCACGCCAGACCACACCCATGCCGTAGCCGCCGTGGCTGCATTGACGAGCGGCCGCCACGTCTATTGCGAAAAGCCGCTAACCCGCACCGTCTCCGAGTCTCGGATCGTGACCGAGGCGGCGCGAAAGCAGAAGCTGGTGACCCAGATCGGCACTCAAATTCACGCCGGGAACAATTACCGCCGCGTTGTCGAGCTGGTGAAGAGCGGCGCCATCGGCAGGATCGCCGAAGTGCACGTCTGGGCGAACGCCTCCTATGGGAACGTCGAATGGCCGGTCGAGACCGCTGAGCTGCCAGCCCAGATCGATTATGATCTTTGGTTGGGGCCGGTGGAATATCGTTTCTACAGCCCGGCTTATCTTCACTTCAAGTGGCGAAACTGGTGGGCGTTTGGAGGCGGAGCGCTGGCCGATTTCGGATGCCACTACATGGATTTGCCCTTTTGGGCATTGGATTTGAAGTATCCGAACTCGGTTGAACCGGTCGATGGTCCGCCGGTGGACAGGGAGCGGACGCCGCCGTGGCTGATCGTGCGCTACGAATACCCCGCCCGAAAGGAATGGCCGGGCCTGAAACTGACCTGGTATCACGGTGGAAGACAGCCGTCTTCGCTGCTCTCGGATGAACAGGCAAATCAGTGGAGGAGCGGCGTCCTCTTCGTGGGTGAGAAAGGCCGGCTCCTGGCGGATTACGGGCGGCACCAGCTTCTTCCGGAAAGAGACTTCGCGGATTTCAAAAGGCCCGAGCCGTTCATTCCGGATTCCATCGGGCATCACAAAGAGTGGATCGAAGCGATTAAAACGGGCGGAGAGACGACCTGCCATTTTGGTTATTCCGGCCCGCTCACCGAAGCTGCGCTCCTCGGCAACGTCGCTTACCGCGCCGGCAAAAAGCTGGAATGGGACGCCGGCAAGTTAGAGGCCGGGAACTGTCCGGAAGCGGAGCAGTTCATCCGGCACCATTACCGGAAGGGGTGGAAGCTCTGACCGGCCTGGCGCTTAATCCACACGCACGCGCAGATACTGCATGGCGCCGCTGGCGGGGATGCTGAAGGTGAGCACGCCTCCGGTGCCGGCCTGAGTCGCCACGTCTGTCCAAACGATCGGCGCGACGAGCGAGGCCGTCGATTGCAGGGTGTAGTTCAACCCGGCTGCACTCTGAACGTTGATCGTCAGCATTCCGTTCGTGACGGTGGCCTGAAGGTCTCCAGGAGGCACGAGGACCCGAAGAACCGCGTCGCTGCTGGTAGTGGACCCGGCGCTGTTGGAAACGAAAACCGAGTAGGCGCCGGCGTTGGTTGCTTGAGCATTCGGGATCGAGTGAGCCGCCGTCGTGGCCCCGCTGATGTTGTTCCCGTCCATGCGCCATTGGTAGAAAAGGGGCGTTGTGCCGGAAGCAGTCACTGTAAAGGTGACAGCCTGCCCCTGAGTCACTGTCTGACTCACGGGTTGAGTAGAAATCACCGGCGGCACTAAAAGCTGGAGAACAGCCGCGCCGCTTCGCACCGAGCCGAAACTGTCCGTAACTCGCGCGGTATAGTTACCGGCATCGGCGGGCTGGACGTTCATCAGCGTCAGCATATCGTTAACAGCGCCCGGGATGTCAGCCCCGTTAAACTCCCATTGGTAAGTCACCGGTGGCGCTCCCGTGGCCGTTACCGAAAACGTCGCCGTCCCTCCTTGCGTTACTGTCTGGCTCATTGGGTGGCTGGTGATGGCGGGTCCAAGAACGGTCAAGCTCGCGTTGGAACTCGACACGGTTCCATTCGGGCTCGAGATCGTCACCCCGTAGATGCCGGCGTTCGTCGTTCGGGCACTCAATATATTGTAGGAGCTGCCCGTCGCTCCCGGAATGTCCGCCTGGTTGAATTGCCATTGGTATGTGAATGGCCCTTGCCCCCCGACCGTCACCGAGAAAGTGACATTTGATCCGGTTGCGACCGTTTGGCTTTGAGGATGCGCAAGGATTACCGCGGCCCGGGGAAGCTCGAATGCACCCATGTCGCATCGGACCCCTTCCGGCCTGGTGCGGCCGCGTTGATCAAAGGGAGGGCAGGCGCTGTCATCGGCAGCATCGAGCGCCGGACTATCCGGATCGAGTCCCATCGTCTCCGTCGGACCGCCGCGGTTCAGCAAAGCAAGCAGCTTGGGATCGGTGTTGTCCAGGCTCCCCGGTCCGGAAAATCCCACAGGAACCGCGCTCAGATTGTGCCCCGCATCATCGACCGGACCTGAAATACTCGAACCGGACAGGGTCTGGCCCACAATTGAATTCTTCAGGACCAGAGCCCCGCCGCTGTTGGCCAGGTTGGCTCCTGCTTCGAGTCCGAAGTCACCGTCTTCTCCGGCGAACGGGCCCTCGCCGCTCATGCCGTTCGTGCCGCCAAAAGCGCCATTGAGGGCGATGGTGGAATTGGTAATCGCCGCACTTCCCGAGTTGTAAAGCGCACCGCCGATGGCATCGCCTCCATTTCCGCCGTCGCCTCCCTGGAAATTCCCTGAACCGCCCATCCCTCCCGATCCGCCCACCACCTGGTTGGTGGCAAATGTGGAATTAAGCGTCCGGATCGACCCGCTATTCAGGATGCCACCCCCAAAGGCGTGCCCGCCGGGTTGGCCATCCTGTCCAACATCGCGCCCGCCCTCGTTGCTGGCTGCCTCGGTGTCCCCCCCGAACGCAATGTTATCCGCGAAAGTGCAATTGACGATGGCTGCCGTTCCTCCGTTGAACAGACCGGCGCCTTCCGCGGCTCCGCCGCGGCCGCCTTCGCCCCGAATTCCCGGAAACGCTCCTGTGCCAGCATCGCCTCCGGCGCCTCCATTACCGCCCAAAACCTGGTTTCCTCGCATTGTGCAGTTGCTTAGCAGCAGCGTTCCCCAACTGTAGATGGCTCCACCCGAAGCTCGACCACCGCTTCCGCCATGCCCGCCATTCCCGCCTTGAAAACTGCCGCTGCCGCCATTCCCACCAGTCCCCCCATTGCCGCCCACGGCGACGTTGCCCGTGATCGTGCAATTCAGCAAAATAAGCCCGCCTTCATTCAGAATGGCGCCTCCGCGCGCTTCTTCGCCGGATGTGCCGCCCGCCGCATCCCGACCGACATCGCGATCATCCTGGCCATTGGCGCCGCTTGTTCCATTGGCGGCTGTCTGCCGGCCGTTCATGAGTGTGATATTGCTCAGGGTGAGCGTGGCCCCCGACAAGACTCGAATGATGCGAACGTTGCTTCCGCCGCTCAAACCAGTGGCGGCGTTCGTCGTTTCAATGGTCGTGTTCACCGTGATGGACAGGGTCTCAGGCAGCGGAATCAGGCCGGTGCAAATAATCGAGACTGTTCCCCCGCCCGCTAAAGCGGCCATGAGCTCTTCCGCGTTTGCGCAGTTGGTCACCACGCCTCCGGCCCGCGCAGGAAGGGTGGGATAAAGAAACAGCACGGCCCACAACGCAACGAATAAAAACCTTGTCCATAACCCGGCAGCAGCCGGGGTCAGGAGCCTGTCATCTCCCTTCCCGGTCAGCCCCGTCAACTCGGCTCTTACGCCAAGGGGAGCCGGAGCCTTCGCCAACCCGCAAACAGTTTGCGCGGCAGCCTCCGCTGAATCAGACCGTGAACGGTTTCGGAGCATTGTCAGTGACATCTTGAAAGCAGGCGGTTTTGGGGCGAAACGATCAATAGGGCGACCGATAGCGTTCCGGATTCGTCCGCATTTCCTTGCGCATCTTCTCGATCCGCTTTTCCTCATCCCGCAGCATGTCCTGCTCGGCCTGAATGATTCCCGGGAGTTTGTGGCGTTCCTGGGTCGCGACCAGCGCCGCTTCTTCCGGAGTCGGAAGCACGGTGGGCCGAATGAGCACGATCAGTTCATTGCGGCTCTTGTCCCGGTTGGTGGAGCGAAAGAGATTCCCCAGAACCGGAATGTCCTTAAGGATCGGGATGCCCGATTTGCTGCGCTCGTTGTCTTCACTGATGAATCCGCCGAGCATGACGGTTTCCTGGTCGCGCACGGCGACCTTGGCGTTGGCCTCGCGGTCGATGGTTTCCGGCACACTGAAGTTGGGATCGACCTGGATTTCCCGGCCGATGGACTGGATTTTTTGACGGATATCGAGCACAACCAGTCCTTCGGGGTTGATGAGCGGCAGGACCGAGAGGGTAATACCGATTTGTTGTTGCTGGAACTGCGTTTGCGGCTGGCCGGAAAAACCAAAGTAGGTGCCGGTCACATAGGGGCGGGTCCGGCCCACAAACAGGTTTGCCTCCACCGCGTGCGAGGTTTGAATGCGCGGGCGCGAAAGGACATTGATACGGCTATCCGAGGCAATGGCGGTGGCGGTGGCTTCAAAGTCGTTGCCGAATCCTGCGAAATAACTGAATCCGCCGCCGAGGGCATTCGAGCCCAATGCTCCAAAAGCGCCCGGGGTCAGGAACGGAATGTTTCGCAAGGCGCCGATGCCGGTGACGTAATCGCCGATCTGGGTTGGCTGGCGCTGCAAATAGCTGATGCCGTAATTGAGTTCATTGCCGAGCGAAACTTCCAGGATGATCGCCTCGATGATGACCTGAGGCAGGACGACGTCGAGCTTGGCGATGATTTGCGTGATGGTCGTAATGTCCGCGGCGGAGGCGAAAATGAGCAGCGAGTTGGTGCGCTCATCGGCGATGATTTGTGTTTCGCCCAGAACCTGAATTTCTCCTTGCGCGGCTCGACTCACGATATTCCGGAGACGCTCCTGAAAGGAGGAACGCGTGCCTGTCTGCGAACCGAGGCCGCCGGTGGTCTGTCCTCCCGGCGGCTGGTAGCCCCCCGGTGTTCCGGACAAACCGGCGGGGGGGGTCAGCCCGGTGCGGGTCGGTTGCCCCCCCACGGTCGTGGCGCCGCCGCCCGAAGTGAGGCTGCTGAGCACTTGAGCGATGTCGGCAGCGAGCGCGTATTTGATCGGGATCAGGATCGGCTTGTATTCCTGAATGGGCACGACGTCGATTTGCTCGATCAGTTCGAGCATTCGTTTGACGTTTTCGGCGTAATCGCGCAGCACGATGATGCCGCTGCTGTCGATGGCCAGGATGCTGTTGGGGAGTTTCGCGAAAGGTTGCAGCGCTTGAATGATCTGGCTGGGAACCGTGTTGCTGAGCGAGACGACGTGCGTGACGTAGGAGGAGGATTCAGGATAGATATCCGAGGAGAGGGCGGTAAATTCGCCTGCCTCCTGGGAAGCCTGGCTGAATGGAACCGCTTTCACAAACTTCTCCCCTTGCGGAATCATGGTCACGCCGTTTAAAGCCAGGATGCTGTCCAGCGCCTGCACCGCCTCTTTGCGGGTCAACGGAGTTTGGCTGCGAATGGAAATCTTCTGCGCCGGCAATGCGGTGGGACGAAGGATGGTTCGGCCGGTCAATTCCTGATAAACATCCAGGACCTGGAGGAGATCGGCCTCCTGGAACTTGATCACCCCCGGCGCCAAAACATCGTCGCCCGAGGGCTCGACCTGGCCGTTGACTGCCTGAATCGTCCTCGTGCGCGCGGCCTCCGCTGTGGGCTGCGTCGCCGGAGCACCCGGAGCGGGGACTGGCACCGGTGGAACACCGGGCAACTGGGGGCGCGGCGGCGCGACGGGAGGGACTTGCGCCGAAGGAGCAGGCGCCCCGGGCGCAGGCGGAACTCGCGGTGTGATCCCCGGCGGCGCGGCGGACGGCTGAACCACCGAGTTGGTGCCCGGCACAACAACGGCGTTCGTGGTCGGGAGAAACCGATTCGTCAATGGCGCCGGAGCAGCCGGCGGCATCTCGTCCGGCGCCGCAACCTCAGGTTGCGACCGATCATTCAACTGGCGTGAAACCGATGGAAGCGGCACGCCGGTTATAGAAACCGGCGGCGGACTGGTGCGCGACAGATCGTAATAGGCGTTGTCGAGCAGGCGCCGAATGGCCGCGGCGCGCTCCTCGTCGCCTTGATATGCGGGGGATGCCGGCTGCGCCTGCAAGGCGCCGATGGAAAACACCAGCAACAGGATTGAGAGAATTCTTTTCACGGTGATTCTATGGGCTTCCGAATCGCTTCATTGGTTCGTCTTGATTTGCGTCGGGACAGGGCGCCGCGGGATTTGCGTCACCCGCTGCGAGACGTTTGTCTTTCCTGTGCTCGTCTGGGGTGGCGGTGTCGCACGTGTGGGGCGGGGCGGCGACGACGACGGGCGCGCACCGGGCGCACTCGTTGCCGGTGCCGGAGCGGCCGCCGGCGCGTTGGTGGGTCTGGATGGTCCCGGAGCCGGGGGAGCCGGTATCGAGCGTTTGGGCTGGGCCTTTTGAAAGCTTTCGATCAGCGTCAAGCTGCCGGCAAGCCTGGTCCGGGATGGATCGGGTTGGAGCGACATGCTGTAAACGCGGATGAGGGATTTTCCCACACCCAGATTATAAAGAAAGTCCACGAGTTCTTTCTCTCCGGTTAAAACAGTGATAATCAGACCTCGTTCCTCAAAAAATGCATTGGGCTTGCCAATAGTGGCGCGGGTGGTGGGATCGTAGCGCTGGACCTGGACCCCGGTTTCGATGGCTTGCCGCGAGACTTCCTTGGCCAGCTCGAGGGATTGTGCTTCGGAAGCCACTGAATGGCCCAGGTTTTCCAGCTTCGTTTTCTGGCGCTGGTATTCGTCGTGCCGGGCCAGCTCCTTCTTAAACTGCTGAAGAGTAGTCTCAGCGTCCCTCTTCTTCTGCTGCGCCCGCCCCAGATCGCCAAATTTCGGCCAGACGAACCAGACGTTGATGACCACGAACACAACAATGGCCGCTATCACCACCAAACGGCGCTCCTGCGGACGCAGATTGAGTTTGTCCAGGAAGGTGCTCATTCCGATTCAGCCCGTTTCAAGTCCGCTGAAAAAATCCAGGAAATCTGGTTCGCGCCCGGACGGGGTTGAATGTTGGGCGGTTTGACGGCCGCAAAGAGCGGCTGATTCTCCACACGCACGTTGCTGATCTGTTCGTTAAAACTCCAAACCACCGGGATATCGTCCGCTCCCGCGGTCCCACTCAGGCGCACCGTACTGCCGCGCTCGAAGCTGAGCGATTCGAGAGTGATCTCCGGCGGCAGATTTTCGGCCACGGCCCGCCAGGCATTAAGGGCGGCAAACTGCAAATCCAACTGGTTTTGCAGCACATTGACCTGCTCTTTGAGGCGAAGCGTGTTCGTGTAGGAGCCGCTCAACTGGCCGATTTGCGCCTGCACCTTGTTTTGTTGCCATCGGACTACCTGAACCAGTCCCAGATACACAGCCACACCCGCGATATAAAGAGCAGCCACGCCCGCCAGGGCTCGCATCCAAAGCCGGTCAATCAGTTGCTGGCGATAACGAGCCGCGTATTCCGGCGGAAGCAGATTGGTCGTCTCGCTGTTCCGTATGGCGCGCCGCGCCGTCAAAGCCGCCAGTTCCGAGTCCGGCAATGGCGGCACAACCGTCACCGGATCGTCAGGCCCGAAGGCGACGCGCCATTGCTCCGATTCCTCCGGGGCAACCACGAGATGGAAGCGCGGCGGCGAGGAAAGCCACCCTTCGAGTTCCCCCGCCCAAATGGTTTGCGAAAGCTGCTCCCGGAGCCGCTCCGCCGCTTCCGGTCCCAACGGCAGATGCAGCAGGGTCAGATGTGATAAAGTGCCTCCGTACCACCATGACACCAGGCAGCTTTGGCGATCCTTCCCGAGTCCGGGATAGATCCAGGCGCCGTCCGCATTGATCTCCGTTGCTTTGAGAATATCGAGGAGGGGCAGCTCCAGGCGGTCTGCCAGATACTCCTGCGCTTCCAAACCCCCGAGGAATTCGTCCACGACCTGCCGCGGCACAATGATCACCACCACGGTCTGCATCTGGGGGTCTGGCGAGGACAAGACTTCGAAGCTCCACACCACTTGCATGACCGGGAGGGGCGAAAGCTTCTCCAACTGGAGGTCAACCATGGAGCGCGTTTCCGGCAGGTCGCTCCTGGGCAATTGCACGACCCGCAAAAAGACATGGTCCGGCTGGAGCCAGGCCACGTTGAGCCGCGGCTGGAGCAGATGCTGCCAATCCTTGGCCACCAGCTTCTCGGGAACCTGGGCGGAGCTCTCCTCGCGCTGAAGGTTTAGTTTCTTGCTGGCTGCATTGAACTGCCAGAGATGCTGGAGGCCCCTGCCGGAGTGAAGGACATTGCAGAATTGCCAGCGCGCCATTTTAAGCTTTCACCCACATTTCGGTGCGGGAATCTTCCACCAGGGATTTCAAATGCTCCTCGGTCTGCGTGACGCGGAGGACTTCTTCGATGGTCGTCTGGCTGGCCCGGACCTTGTTCCACCCGTCCACACGCAGGGTGCGCATGCCTTCCTCGATGGCTTTCTGCGCGATGGTGGAAGCGGCGGCGCGATTCAAGATCAAGGACCTAATGCCTTCGCTCATGAGCAGGATTTCGTAAATGCCCATGCGACCCTGATAACCCATCTGGCGGCATTCTTCGCACCCTGCTCCATGCCAAAATTTGGCGCTGGCAATCTCCTGCTCCGGGAAACCGATTCGTCGAAGATAGTCCTTCTCGACTTTCTGCTCGACCTTGCAATGAGGGCAAATGGTTCGCACCAGGCGTTGCGCCATGACCGCTTCGACCGAAGAAGCCACCAGGAACGGCTCGATGCCCATATCGATCAGGCGCGTAAAGGCACTGGGGGCGTCGTTCGTGTGGAGCGTGCTGAAAACCAGGTGGCCCGTCAGCGCCGCCCGGATCGCGATCTCAGCCGTTTCCAAATCGCGAATTTCCCCCACCATGATCACGTTCGGATCCTGCCGCAGAATGTGGCGCAAACCCATGGCAAAGGTCAGCCCGATATCCGAGCGCACCGCAATCTGGTTGATCCCTTTGAGCTCGTACTCCACCGGCTCTTCGATGGTGATGATGCGCTTTTGCACCGAGTTGATCGCGCTCAGGAAGGCGTAGAGAGAGGTGGACTTTCCCGAACCGGTCGGGCCCGTCACCAGCATGATCCCGTGCGGCTTGACGATGATGTCCCGGATCATCGATTCCTCTTGCGGCGAGAACCCCAACTTCTCCAGGCTGAAGAAAATCTTCCCGCGCGTCAGCAGGCGCAGCGAGACGCTTTCGCCGTAAACGGTCGGCACCGTCGAGACGCGGATATCGAGTTCCTCCCCTTTGATGCGGACATTGATGCGCCCGTCCTGAGGGAGGCGTTTTTCCGAGATGTTCATCCCGGACATGACTTTGATGCGGGAAATAATGGCGGCCTGATAACGCTTGAGCTGCGGCGGCATGGGCGTCTGGTGCAAAATGCCGTCGATGCGGTAACGAATGCGCAATTCGTCTTCGGCCGGTTCGAAGTGAATATCGGTGGCGCGGTCTTTAAACGCTTCCCAAACGATCTGGTTGACGAATTTGATGACGCTGGCTTCCTGGTCGCCCTCAGTGATTTCCTTGTCTTCGCCAACCATCAATTCGAGCGGCTCGTCTTTGGCCAGCTCATCGAGCGTCTCAGCGCCCACGCCGTAATACTTCTTCAGCGCCTTTTCGATTTCGCCTTTCGGGGCCAGGCCAAACTGCACCGGCACTCGGGCGTCAAACTGAACGGCGTTGAGCATGCCCGTATCAAACGGGTTGCTGACGGCGATCTGAAGCGTGTTGTTCTCGAAATTCGTGGGCAGAACGAAGTATTGGAAGGCGACCTTGGTGGAGATTTTGTTCCGCGCCTCGGTAGGAATGGCCATCTTGCGGAGGTCCAAAAACGGCCACCCCAGGACCTGGGCCAGTTGCTGAAGAAAAATCTCCTCGGACATGCCGCGTTCCCGGGAAATAAACTCCAGGATCGATTCGGTTGAGCCGTTCTCAGCAGCCACACGCCACGCTTTCCGCCACGTTTCGAACTGGTCGGAGGTGGCGATCCCGGCGTTGGCCAATAGGGTTTTTAGTGAGATGTTGGACATCGGCTCTTCACTCAAGTCGTTGCCTTACAATACACCCGAGGCTATTAAAAGTTCCGCAGTGGGTCAAAGTAATTAACGAACCACGCCACGTTTCCACGACCCCGGATGCTGCGAGTAACCCCTTGAGAAGCAACGGGCATACCGTCCAGGCGCGTTCACCCCAAAGTGGCAGCAAGCGGGGCGCCTTTCCAAAGGCTTCGCCGAATCTCTGGACCAGCCGAGAACCGCGCGCCAGCGTTTGCAGTGCGGGCAGCTTGCTCCCAGCTTTACAATGCGCTCAGGCGCGCGTCCTTTCCTCCGGGCCCTAAAAAAGCTTCCGCAATTCGCAGCACCATGGCACCGGCAATTCATTT
>CAZCUL010000578.1:0-7483 GCA_964501475.1 uncultured Verrucomicrobiota bacterium
GATTCGGGATAATGATCCGCCGGAGACGCGGCAGACTTTCGAACGGTTGAAGAGTGAAGGTTACACGGCCGACGAGGCACGTCGGTTGATATCGACTGCTGTGACGGTGGAGCTTTTCCACATCTCGCGTGATCGCCAAACGTTCCAGCGGGAGCGGTACGTCTGGAATCTGACAAACCTTCCGCGGGAGCCGTGGGATAAGGATGGGAAGGAGTTTTATGGGGGCTAACAATAAATCGGTCGAGCGAATCGCCGCCCCGCTTCTCCGTTCAACGGTGGGCGGCCGTTCAAATGTGCCCTGTGCGCTCCACCGTTCCTCTCGGCGGCGGTCGCTCACCTCTGACGTTGGGCGGCACATGCGCACGCACACAAACAGCATCGAAAAATCATCTAAGACCTCCCCCTTGGGGGTGTCGTAAACACCGTATGAAACCACTACTCAAAACCTGGGGCCTGATTGTCCTCTTCCTCGCCACCCTCCCTTGTTCCGCCATGATCTCGGTTGGCTTTCTCTCCAAAGAGCAGGCGACAGAATTGGGCATCACGATGAAACATCGTACGAACGGGGACGCCGGCGTGATGGTATGGCTGGAATTCAAGAAGGAGGGTTTCCTCGAGAAGTTCACCTACGCAGAATTACGAATGCAGGATGCGAAGGGGAAGCACCTCGTGTCTGCGATGCTCCAGCCACGCCCAGTGGTTCACGGTCAGCTCGCGGACATCGTGTCGGTGGCTTTTTCCGCGGATCCAGCGCAGTTGGAGAAATGTGCATTCATGATCGTGGCATACGGGAGCAGTCGGGGCGATGTGGGATATATGCTGAAGGTGAAGGATTTTCTCGACCTTCAGGAGGTTGCCAAGTGACCTGCCTTTGCTCCGGCGCAGAGAAGGACGGGCTGCAGAGTCGGTTCATTGGTCTGCCTCGCCCAACCTAATCACTGGAGCGAACGCGGGCGGGCACGTCAGTTGCCAATGCGGACGCGCTGGCCCGCGTCGCTCAGTTCTGGCGTTCGGTGGAAGTGGATTCTTGAGTGGTGAAGGTTTTCGTGTTGTTCTTTCTTTGCGACCTTGGCGTGAGGCACGATTTTCTTTCTCACGCGGAGGACGCGACGAGCGGGAAGGATCGGAGAGAGGCATGGCATTCTATTGTGTGCGACTGCCGCAATGGACTGTATCCTGGTTTGTTACCGGAGATCGAAGCTTTGCTTGGACAGCCAGACGATACGCTATTAGCATTGCTCCGCTCATCAGCACCTGCCTGGATCTGTGACAATACCGAAGAGGCTCGCCGAAGCTTGGATGTTTTTTATTCGTATGTTCAGACGTATTCGCAGTAGTTGGCTTAACAACAAAGGGTGTAGTTGCTGCGGAGCCAAACTACGCCCCTGGTTGAACCAGCCCCGTCGTAGCGAAAAGGAAGCTTTAATCGATCGGTCCGCTTCCGATCCGACCTCGATTTTACAAACCTTGAGCCGCAATGACACACCTGACACCTGACATAATCAAGGAAGGTAGATCACCCGGAGTGAAGCTGAGCACGACGAACTGGACCCTGCCGACCGGCACCGGCATGAAGAAGTTCGTCATCTTGAACCCGTCCACCGGCAACCGTTTCTTTCACCTTTTCAAACCTTGAAGCCTTCTGCGTCAGCTTCAAATCTTACGACCAGCCATCCGCGCTGGTTTGCCACAACGCACTGGAGCGTCGTGCTGGCGGCGAAGCAGGCCGACTCAACCGAAGCGGCCGTCGCGCTGGAGAAGTTGTGCCGCACGTATTGGCCTCCGCTCTACGCTTACATTCGACGCGATGGACAGGATGCGACGGAGGCACAAGACCTGACGCAGGAATTTTTCGCCCGGTTGCTGGCCAGGGATTACCTCCAACATCTCCATCACCAGCAGGGCAAGTTCCGGTCGTTTCTGCTGTCTTACCTCAAGAACTTCCTGTCCGAGCAGCGCCGGAGGGCTGGGGCACAAAAGCGCGGAGGCGGACGCGTGTTCGTCTCGCTGAACGAGCCGGCGGGTGAAGATGGTTACCTCGACGAACCCGTGGATGAGCTGACACCGGACCAGGTGTTTGAACGCCGGTGGGCGCAGACCGTCATGCAAACGGCGTTGGACCGGCTGCGTGACGAATACACGGCGCGCGACCAGGCTGCGTTGTTCGAGCGGTTACAGGATTATCAACCGCGCGAGCCGGGTGGGCGATCGTATGCGCAACTTGGCGACGAGTTTGCGATGACGGAAGCGGCCGTCAAGTCTGCCGTGCAGCGGATGCGGCAGCGACACCGCGAATTGCTGCGGGAGGAAATCGCACAGACGGTTACACGGCCGGAAGAGATCGAAGAAGAACTCCGGTATTTTCGCGCGTTGTTGGGTCGAGCGCGCAGTTGATCCAGACGTCACGATTTTTCATCGGAACTTTCGAACGTTTTTTGTCCTGTATCAGGAAGGCGGGGATCGCCAATAGCCAGCGTTCTGTGGCTCAAGCGCAAAGAGAGTAGAAGCTATGCCAGACACCAAGCACTGTGCGGAATGCGGGGAGCTCCTGCCAGCCTACTGGCCCAAGGGCCTGTGCGCCCAATGCGCGCTCGATGGGGCGCTCGAGATGACGCACGCGGGAAGCCAGGTTCCCCAGGCGAAGGCGCCGCTCATCGCCCCACCGGACTTGATATCGCGAGAATCAAGCCCGGAAATTTCGGCATTGGGGTCGTTCGGTGATTATGAGCTTCTGGACGAGATTGCGCGGGGCGGCATGGGCGTTGTTTACAAGGCACGGCAACGGAAACTCGGGCGCATCGTGGCGGTAAAAATGATTCTGGCGGGACCGTTGGCGGGCAAGGATTTCGTCCGGCGCTTTCGAACCGAGTCCGCCGCCGCCGCCATCCTTCAACATCCGAACATCGTCGCGATCCATGATGTCGGCGTCCATGACGGCCGGCACTATTTCTCGATGGACTACGTGGAAGGCCAGAACTTGGCGCAACTGGTGGGCCAGCAACCACGGCCGGCCAATAAAGCAGCCCGCTACGTCCAGCAGATAGCCGAGGCGATCCATTACGCGCACGAGCGCGGCATTCTGCATCGCGATCTCAAGCCATCGAACGTGTTGATTGACGCGAACGACCAGCCGCGCATCACCGACTTTGGTCTGGCCAGACGGCTTGATGGAGAATCCAGCCTCACGATGACCGGCCAGGTGCTCGGTTCGCCGAACTTCATGCCGCCTGAACAAGCTGGTGGCAAACACGGCAAGGTCGGGAGGCCTAGCGATGTCTATGCGCTCGGTGGAATTCTCTATTATCTGCTCACGGCACGGGCGCCCTTCCAAGCGGAATCATTGGAGGGGATTATCACGCAAGTGCTCCATGCGGAACCGGTCGCTCCGCGTTTGTTGAATCCTTCGATCCCGCGGGATCTGGAAACGATCGCCCTCAAGTGTCTGGAGAAGGAAGCATCACGACGCTATCAATCCGCGCAAGAACTGGCCGATGAACTCGGTCGTTTCCATCGGGGCGAGCCCATTCACGCCCGCCCCATCACGCCACCCGAGAAACTCTGGCGCTGGTGCCGGCGCAAACCCGCGTTGGCGGGCGCCGTTGGCTTCGCGGTCGCCGCGCTGGTGTTGGGTCTGGTCGCCACTTCCTGGCAATGGCGTCGGGCCGAGCGCAATGCCCGGTCGGAGCGTCACGAACGCCAGCGCGCCGAGACCGGCGAGTCCAATGCCGTGCAGCAGATCTACATTGATCAACTGAACCTGGCGCAGGCCGCCTGGGAGCAGAACAACGTCAGCCGCATGCGGAAGTTGTTGGATGAAACCGCGAGCGCTCCGCAGCGCGGATTCGAGTGGCATTACTGGCAGCGGCAATTGCATCTGGAGTTGCGGGCGCTCCGCGGGCACACCGGCCCGATTCTGGCCGTGGCTTACTCTCCCGACGGGCGGCGGATTGTCACCGGGAGCGCGGACAAGACCGCCAGGGTCTGGGATGCCGAGACCGGCCAGGAATCGTTCCCGCTCAAAGGGCACACCGATTCGGTGCGGTCTGTGGCCTTCTCAAGAGACGGCCAACGGATCGTCACCGGCAGTTGGGACAGGACCGTCCGGGTGTGGGAAGCCGCGACCGGCGGGCTCTTGTGCAGCTTCGGGGCGAATGGAAAGCAAGTGTTCTCCGTAGCTTTCTCGCCGGACGGGCAGCGGATTGTCACCGGCGGCCAGGAGGTGAAGGCGAGGGTCTGGGAAGCCAACAGCGGCAACGAACTGTTCCCGCTCGTGGGACACTCGAATCTGGTTTGGGCTGTGGCCTTTTCCGAAGACGGCCAAAGGATCATCACCGGCAGTTGGGATGAGACCGCCGGGGTGTGGGATGCTGCCACGGGTGAGCATCTGCGCACCCTCATTGGGCACCGCGGCGTCGTATTATCGGTGGCGTTTTCTCCCGACGGCCAGCGCGTGGTCACCGGGGGCCAGGACCACCGGGCCAAAGTGTGGGATGCGGCCAGCGGCACCCATCTGTTCACGCTGAAAGGACACAGCGCTGCCGTATTCTCGGTCAGCTTCTCGCGGGACGGAAAACGGATTCTCACCAGCAGTGACGATCAAACAGCCCGGCTGTGGGATGCCGCCAGCGGTGAAGAGCTGCGTGTCTTCAAAGGGCACGGCTCGCGGATTGGATCCGCCGCTTTCTCCCCGGATGGTCAGCGGATCGTCACGGGCGGTGGGGCGGTGCGCTTCGCGCCCGAAGGCATTGCCTTTAATCCCACCACTGGCGATGATCAGACGGCCAAAGTGTGGGACGCGACCGACACCAGGGAAGTGCTGACGCTGAACGGCCACGAAAAGGACGTGGTGTCCGTGGACGTCTCCGCGGATGGGAGGTTCGTGGTGAGCGGAAGTTTTGATGGCACGGCCAGGGTGTGGGACATTCGCACCGGACAGGAAGTTGCGAGAATGATCGGCCATGAGGAGGCAGTCCGGGGTGTCGCCTTTTTTCCGGACGGGAAACGGATTGTCACGGGCAGCTTTGACGGGACGGCCAGGATTTGGGACATCGTGAGCCAGCGGGAGATTCACCAACTGAAAGGCCATACCAATCGGGTTTTTTCCGTGGCGGTTTCGCCCAACAGCCGATGGATTGCCACCAGCAGTTGGGACCACACGGTCCGAGTGTGGGATGCGGTGAACGGCCATCAACGGCACAAGTTCGACGAGCCTGCCCCCTCCGTGTACGCCGTCACCTTCTCTCCGGACAGTCGCCAGGTCGGCAGCGCCAACGTGTTTGGAATGGCGAGATTTTGGGATCCAGACAGCGGCAGGGAATTCCCCGGTTTTCGCGACACCCGAAACATTTGGTCCCTGGCCTTCTCTCGAGATGGGCGCCGGATCGTTACCGGCAGTCACGGGCTGATCGCCAAGGTATGGGACGCGGTCAGCGGCCAGCAGCAGATCACTCTCGAAGGGCACGCGGCGCATATCCATGCTGCCGTGTTCTCGCCCGATGGCCGCCGGATCGTGACGGGCAGTGTGGACCAGACCGCCAAACTGTGGGATGCGGATACGGGCAGTGAACTCCTCACCCTCAAGGGACACAGCGGAACTGTTTTTTCCGTGGTGTTCACCCCGGATGGGCAGCGGATTGTCACAGCCAGTGGCGATCGCACGATCAAGATCTGGGAAGCCGCTTCAGACGAGCAGGCAGCGAAGTGGCTGGAGGAGCGACGAAAGGCCGCGGCCGTGAAGCAAGCCCCAGAGAATCCGCACTGAGCCCGGTTCTTCACTACATCACAATTTATTTCAGAAAGTCCCGCTACTTTCCCTGAAAAAGCGTCCCGTAGGCAGTGACGGGATCTTACGTGGCCGGGGAAGGCGTCGTCGGACCTCGAAATAATTAAACAAAACACAAGAGACCCCAACCATTATGAAAACAAACTATCTGTCTGCGCCTGTGACCGCCCTCAACCCTTCGCCAGTCGCCATTGCGGCATGGGCCAGCCGCAGCCCGGCGATTTCACACAAGGAAACGAAGAGAACGAAGGTATGCAGCGTCGGTTTCGCCATCTTTCTCGCCGTGTTCCTCGGATTGTGTGTCACGACTGATCTCCGTGCTCAAGTGATCGTGGTGCCCAATGCACTGGCCACGAATGATGGCAATGGTTCCGCCACCTCCACTGTAGGTTTTGCGTCAGTACGCTGGTTGCACATTCATGATGCCTCTGAGTTTGGAGCTCTGTCCGGGCCATCCTTTCTCACCCAATTCGCTTATCGCCCCGACCAGATTCTTGGTCAATCAGGCCCGCGCTCGTTCACTCTGCGGATTTACGCCTCGACGACGAGTCGCACCGTCGCCGGGATAAGCACGACCTTCGCCGAGAACATCGGCCCGAGCAACACGCTCGTGTTTGACGGGACGGTGAACGTGACCACGGAAAATCTGCCCGGCCCTGGAGACACCCGGCAGTTTGACTATGTGTTCCCCTTCACGACGCCGTTCCTCTACGATCCTGCGGACGGGAATCTGGTCTTGGACCTTCAAATCGAATCGAGCGGTTCAGCACTCACCTTCGATACAGTGTCGGAGGATCCGGCAATCGGGAGAGTCGGCATTGGCTCTTCCACCGCTACCACCGGCGACATCCGGTTTTCTCACGTGACCCAGTTTACCTTTGAACCTCCGCCCCTGGTCACGATCCGCGCATCTCAAGTGGAAGTGTGCTGGAACAGCATCTCGAACCTCACCTATCAAGTGCAGTATCGTTCGGACCTGACCACCAACCTTTGGACTTCCCTAGGGAATTGTATTCGAAGCACCACCTCCACGAGTTGTGTCTATGATTCGATTGTCGCGGGCCAGCCGCAACGCTTCTATCAGGTCGTCCTGACGAATTGTGTTCCGTGATTCTGACCGGCGACACTGGCATCCTAAACAACGTCACGAGCATGATCACGCTCCCGAGGCTGCATCTATTCGAACTGGAGGATCAGCTTTGGTTTCCAGCTACAATTCGCGATCTGGCCACGGACTACATCCATTTCGTGGAGAACAAGTTTGCGTTGCACCGACCTGCCGCGCGACTGATGGCCGAAGCATTGCAGTTGACCAAGGCCACTCACGTGGTTGACTTGTGCTCGGGCGGAAGCGGACCGATTGCGGCCCTCCTCCAGGCACTCGCCGCCGATGGAATTACGCCGCACGTCACACTTACGGATCGATTCCCAAATGTGCGCGCATTCCAACATGCGGCAGCGGAATCGGGCGGACAGATTTCTTTTCACCCTGAACCGGTTGATGCACGAGCAGTCCCGCCCGAATTGCATGGGTTCCGCACGATGTTCAACGCATTCCATCACTTTTCTCCGAGCGCCGCACTCGACGTGTTGCGGGATGCTGTGTGCGCACGGGAGCCAATCGGCATTTTTGAAATTCCTGATCGCCGGTGGAGCACTCTTCTGTCGTTGCTTTTTTTGACGCCCCTGCTCGTGGCGGTG
>CAZCUL010000579.1:0-3478 GCA_964501475.1 uncultured Verrucomicrobiota bacterium
GCGATGGGCTTTCCAATCGGCACCGGTCCGTCAAAAGCGCGGCCCGGTTTCATGGGATAGCTGGTGGCAAAAGTCGTGCACTCGGTCGGACCGTAAAAGTTCGTCAGGCGGAACGGCTCGGCAGCGCTCTCCAGCATCCGCTGCGCGTGCCGGAGGGACATGACTTCCCCGCCGGTCAGGACCTGCCGGACGGTTTTCAGGTCCTCGAGGCGTTCGTCCACCATCAGGTTAAACAGCTCGGTGGTCACCCAGAGAAGAGTTACCCGATGCTTGCGAATGGCCGTGCCCAGCTCTGCCAGCGACGCTTGCCCGGGCGGCATGATCACCAGCCGCGAACCATTCAGCAACGCGCCCCAAATCTCGAACGTCGAGGCATCGAAGGAAATCGGCGCGTATTGCAACAGGACCTCTTCCGGACCCAATACCGCGTAGTTGGTCTCCTTAACCAGGCGGACAACTCCGCGGTGGAGAATCTCAACCCCTTTGGGAACACCGGTGGAACCCGAGGTGTAAATGACATAAACCAGATTTGCCGCGCCGGTGAGCAACGGCGGATTGTTTTCGTCCTCGGCCGCGAAAGCATGCGTGTCGAGGCATATCACTTTTGCACTTTGGGCCGGCAAACTCTCGGCCAGCCGGCTCGTCGTCAACAAAATCCCGGCGCCCGCATCCTTCAGCATGAAGGCCAGCCGCTCGCGAGGGAAGGCAGGGTCGAGCGGCACGTAGGCCCCTCCGGCCTTTATGATGCCCAGCATTCCCACCACCGTCTCGACCGACCGTTCCAGGCAAAGTCCCACCAGCGTTTCGGGCCCGACGCCCAGCTTTCGAAGATGGTTTGCCAGGCGGTTCGCCCGCCGGTTCAACTCCGCATAGCTGACCTCCAGCTCGCCCAGGACCAGCGCCACCGCTTCCGGCGAGCGCCTCGCCTGTTCCTCGAACAACTCCTGAACGCAGCGTTCCCGAGGATAGGGAGTGCGCGTCCGGTTCCATTCAACGACGGCCCGCTGTTCCTCCGCCTCCGAGAGAAGAACCAGATCGCCGATCCGCTCTTCCGGATTCGCCGCCATCCCCTCGATCACCCGCTGGAAATGTCCCGCCAGCCGTTCAATCGTTTCCTGCTCGAAAAGGTCGGTGCTGTATTCAATCGCGCACTTGAGCCCGGAAGCCGTTTCCTCCACGTAAAACGTCAGGTCAAAAAGCGCCACGCCCTGGTCCACATCCAAGGGCTCGAGCGTCAGCTCCGGCAGGCGCAGTGTTTCCCCCGGCGCGTTCTGCAAGGCGAACATGACCTGGAAGAGCGGCTGCCGGCTCAAATCGCGCTCCGGATTGACGGCTTCGACGAGCTTCTCGAAGGGCAGGTCCTGATGGGCATAAGCTCCCATGGCCGTCTCGCGCACGCGGCTTAACAACTCCCGCAACGTCGGATTGCCGGCAACGTCAGTGCGCAGAACAAGCGTATTCGCCAGAAAGCCGATCAACGGTTCCGTTTCCATCCGGGTCCGATTGGCAATCGGGGTTCCCACCGCGATGTCCCCCTGGCCGGAATAGCGGTAAAGCAGGGCTTTGCACGACGCCAGCAGCGTCATGAAGAGCGTGGCATCGGCTTCCTGGCTGAGCGCTTTCAATCGTTCCGCCAGAGCTCGTGGAATCTCGAATCGGTGCGTTCGCCCGCGGAAACTGGTCATGGCGGGACGCGGATGGTCCGTCGGCAACTCGAGCGCCTGAGGCATTCCGGAAAGCTGTTTTCGCCAGTAAGCGAGCTGCTCTTCCAGCACATCCATGGCGAGCCATTGCCGCTGCCAGTGAGCGAAGTCCGCGTATTGAATCGGCAGGTCGGGCAGGGGCGCCGCTCGCCGCCGGGCCAATGCCTCATACAGCGCCGCCCACTCCCGGAGCAGCACCCCTTGCGACCACCCGTCGAAAATGATGTGATGGATCGTCAACACCAGAACGTGCTCGCGCGCATTCAACCGAAAGAGATGAACCCGCAGCAACGGCCCGCGCTCCAGGTCGAACGGCTTTCGCGTCTCTTCCACCGCCAATGCAATCGCGCGTGCGCGCCGTTCGCTTTCGGAAATCGATTCCAAATCCGTGACCGCAACGCCGATGCCTCCCGCGCTCGAGACGGCCTGCACCGGTTCGCTTTCGCTTAAACTGAATGTCGTCCGCAACGTCTCGTGACGGCGGATGATCTCGTTAAAACTGTTCTCGAGAGCATGGCGATCAAGATCGCCCTCGACGCGCAGGACGATGGGAATGTTATAGAACGAATTGCCCGGAATGAGCCGGTCGAAGAACCAGAGCCGCTGTTGCGCGAACGAAAGCGGGAACCTGCCGGCCCGCGTGATCTGCCGGATCGGCGCCCCCGATGGCGTCCCTGGCTTGGGTGAAGACATTTCGGGAATACTCTTCGCGAAACTGGCTATGGTTGGAAACCGAAAAAGTTTTTGCAGGGGCAGATCGACTTTGAACGCCTGCCGGACGCGCGAAATAAGCTGTGTCGCCAGCAGCGAATGGCCGCCCAGCTCGAAAAAATTATCGTGCACGCTCAGCTCCCGCACTCCCAACACCTCCTCCCAAAGCTCCGTCAACCGGCGCTCGACCTCAGTGCGCGCAGGCACCAGCCGCCGATGCCGGACGCCGCCTCGTTCCGCTTCGGCAAATCCCTCGATCATCCCGTCCGCATCCCGCAGCAGGCGTTGGGTCTGAACAAAATGACAGCAGGTCAGCGTGCCGAACCGGTCCCGAACCTGGAGAGCGCGCAGCGGCCGAAGGTCGCGTCCCGGCTGGTCCGCCACAAAGTAAGCGTGCAAACGCCGCCATTCACGTACCGGTCCGAGCGAGCATTGCCGGGCCACGAACGGGTTTGTGCCGTCGAGCCCGATGAGCATTTCAGACCAATCGTGCGCGAGCCCGAGCAAAAGAGAACTCAAACCCCGCCCTTCACTGATCGATTCGATGCCGTGCGCCTGGGCGATCTTTTGATCGCGAACCTGCCGGTTCATCCCCACCTGCTCCCAGATGCTCCAGGCAAAGCAAAACGCTCTAAAACCCTTCTGGCGTTGCCAATGAGTCAAGCCGTGCAGAAAACGATTCGCGGCCGCGTAAGCGCCGGAATCCATTCCGCCGAGAAAGGCGTTCAGGGAGGAAAAGCTGATGAAGAGCGCCTTGGGATAACGCTCCAGCACCTGGTGCAGCGCGAGGGCGCCTTTTGCCTTGGGACGAAACACCTCAGCCCATCCTTCGGGCGTTTCCTCACGCAACGGCCGCTCCCGCGCAATCCCGGCCAGATGAATAATCCCGGCGGGTTCGGTGTTCCATTCCCGGCTCGCCTCTTCCACTGCGGTCATGACGGCCGCGGGGTCCGAGACATCCACGCTGCGGTAACAAACCTGGCTGCCGCTTTGGAACGCAGACCGCCAGTCTGTCAGTGTCTCTGGAAATCGTCGTGCCGCGCCCGCATTGGTCGGAGCGCGGC
>CAZCUL010000580.1:0-2539 GCA_964501475.1 uncultured Verrucomicrobiota bacterium
GCGAGCCCAGTCCAGAGCGCTGCCCCCCGGCGCGCTCAACATGTTTACGTCCGCTCCTTTTTCGATCATGAGACGCGCGACAGAGGCATCGCCGGTTTCATTGTAGGCTGCCCAGAGGATCGGCGGCGTCTGGTGTTCCCCTGCGGGTGAGCGCAAGTTAAGGTCGGCGCCGCGTTCGATCAGGAGTTTGGCGATTTCCGGTTGGTTTCCGTAAAGGGCGAAGTTCAGCGCGTGCCCCGCATGCCCGCCGTCGAACTGGAGATGCGCGCCCGCGCTTAACGCCGCTTCCACGATCTCCCGGTGCCCCATCATCGACGCTGAGATGACATTTTCGGGTTTGAGTCCGGCGGCAAGCAACATCCTGAAGCTTTCCAGATCACCGGCATTGGCCGCGCCTTCCAGCGCATTGAAACGAGATGCGCGTTTCGCTTGCGGGTCCGCGCCGCGATCCAACAAGAGACGCACCACCACGCTGGACTGCGGATACCTCGCCGCCGCGATCAGGGGAGTCGTGCCAAACCTCGAAGCTCGGTTCACGTCGGCCCCGCTGTCCAGCAAGGCCCCCACGGAATCGACGTTTCCCGCCGCATAGAGAAGAGGCGCCGCTCCGACGTGGTTGGTGGCCGTTGGGGACACGCCGCGTTCGAGGAGTTCCTTCACCAACCGGGCATCGCCATGCAACGCCGCCCAATGCAGCGCTGTGTTGCCATCGACGTCCCGCGCCCGCAGATCCGGCTGACCCGCGAGCAGGGATCGGACGCGGGCCGCGTCTCCCCGACGGACCGCTTCGGGCAGCAGGTCGGCCCCGACAGGAAGCGGTGACGAGGCGAGAAGGAACGACAGGATCAGGATTGGGCGGAGCCATGCCCCTGGCGCAGACGAGGGGAGTGTGTTCATGGGTTCCGGCTTTTGGGAAAATGCACATCCAGTTTGAGTCGCTTGGGCAGGTTTCGAAAGCGCGGATCGTTCCGGGTCTTTCACTGCCACGTCGCGGTTGAGCCGCGTGTCCCGCGCGCGAAACACCTCCCCCATCCCGCCCGCGCCGATGGACGTGGCGATCTGGCAGGGGCCAATTCGCATTCCCGAGTACACACGTTGCTGAAGCTCTGTCCAGTGTGTGGCGACGCTATCCACATTCAACCGGGAAAGCGACTCTTATTTCGCCTTCCGATCCCCAGTTCCCAGCCTGGATTGGAGGAGCCTGAAAGAGTTCCTCTATCAACTTTCTTGCCGGGAGGCGAAGCAGTGCCGCCTCGAAGCTGAACCGATAGTTCGTAAGGCCGACCTCCTTCCCTTGAAGCGCCATCGCCGCGGGACGCTGAAGGGATGACCCGCAGTTGGTCCGACTTTCCCGGGTTGGGAGAGCCTGGGGAAGAGACAACAATCCGGCCCTCAACTTCCTCAGGGCATTGTTAACATTGTTAAAGATGCGGTATCCTGCACCGCTCCTGATGACGAAAAACTGTTCGCGCTTCACAAAGAAAGAGCTATGTTCTGCAATTCCGCGCGGTCACAGAGGCAAATTCAGCGCGGGAGCGTACAGATCAAACATGAACCGATTCAGGCACTTGTATGAAAAAGGTCGATTCCCGAAGAAGACTCGCGCCAGCAACGGCGCAAAACATACTCCGACTTGTCTTGCTATTACTTTGCGGCGCCGGCCTTTGCAGCCGCGCCTCTGCCGCTCATAGCGTTGCGCGAGTTTGGAGCGAACGTGCTCTTGATGCCATCCGGGCGGACACCCCCCACCCGCCGGCGCAGGCGCGCAATCTTTTCAGTTTTTCTATCTGCATGTATGACGCCTGGGCAGCTTACGACCCAACGGCGGTCGGTTACATTTATCGCGGCAAGCACGCTGCGGCCGATGTGGCGACGGCGCGAAGCAATGCGATCAGCTACGCGGTTTATCGAATGCAGAAGGAGCGCCACGCTTTTTCCCGAACGGCGGCTGCGACGCTGGCGGCGGACGATGCCCTGATGACCTCGCTCGGTTTCGACATCAACAACCACTCCCGCGACACCTCCACCCCGACGGGTGTGGGCAACTCGGTGTATGACGCGGTTTCGGTATGGTTCAGCAACGACGGCTCCCGACAGACCAATGGGACACCTTATCCCCAGGCGAACCCGCCGGTCGCTTACCCGGACTATCCTGTCAGCCAGGGCGGCTACACCTATATCAACCCGGCGCTGGCTACCGACCGGCCCGGCATCACCGACGGCTTTGGCAACACCATCGTCGATGTCAACCGCTGGCAGCGGCTGCGAGTGGTAAACGCTGTGGACCAGAATGGATTCCCGCAAGGTCCTCTCCAAACTTATCTCGGAGCGCAATGGCTCAGTGTCCGGCCCTGCGCGATGGGCCGGACGGATTTCACGAAGCCCTGGATCGATCCGGGGCCGCCACCCTTTTTCGGCGGCGACACTCACGCGGATTTCGTGAGCAACGTGGTCGAAGTTATCCGTTACAGCAGCGAACTGACGCCGGATGATGGCGTAACTCTGGATATCTCGCCTGCTTCGCAAGGCAACAACAGTC
>CAZCUL010000581.1:0-3171 GCA_964501475.1 uncultured Verrucomicrobiota bacterium
CTCGAGCGCTTCCATCAGGCCGCCTCCCAACACGACTACTTGAGGGTTGAACAGATTGAGAACATTGGCCACGGCGATGCCCGTGTATTCGGCCGCCTCTTCCACCACTCCCTGAACGAACTTGTCCCCGCGCCGGATTGCCTTGCGCAAATCCCCGCTGCGCAGGTCCGCCAAATCATCGCCCAGCATATCGGTCAGGATGGTCTTTTGGCCCTCTTTCACCGCAGCTTGAACCTTGTTAAAGATGGCGCTGCGGCTGGCCAGGGCCTCGAAGCAGCCGCGGTTGCCACACCGGCATTTGGGACCATCGATTTCGAGCACCATGTGACCGATCTCGCCGGCCGTGCGGTTGAACCCCGAGTAGAGCTGGCCGTTAAGAATCAAGCCGCTCCCAATACCAGTGCCGAGGAAGATGCCCACCAGATGCTGCGGTTTTCCTTTGAATTCATCCTCAAAAACGCCCCGCACACAAATGTGGCAGTCGTTTTCGAGAAACACCGGCAGATCAAGCTGCTTTTCCAGTTCCTTGCGCAAGGGGACATTCTTCCAACTCAGGTTTGGCGCAAAAAGCACACGGCCCGAATCCGGATCGACCGCGCCCGGCGCACCGATGCCAATCGCCTTGATCTGTTTCAAGTTCAGGTCGCATTCATCCACAGCGTCGCGCACACAGCGGGCAATGCGTTCGATGACGGCATCCGGGCCGCGCTGGGCTTTGGTGCTCATCTTCGAATAGCCAAGGCACTCGAGCGAGGAATCGAAGACGCCGGCCAGGATTTTGGTTCCGCCAAAATCGACGCCCACCACGGTTTCGCTCTTTTTGCCAGTGTCTGCCATGGACCGCTACACAAGATTTACACCCGCCAGGACTGCCTCGATTCTGGTCTTCAAGTCGGCGTTGATGGTTTCGACCGAACGATGACCATCCACGATGATAAAATTGTAGGTTGCCTGAAGCCGTTTGAATTGCTGTTCCACCAACGCCTGATACTTGAGAAAACTGTCGAACATGTCGCTGGAGAGGCCCAGGTCCATTCCGCTTTCCCAGTAGTCCATGGCGGCGTTTTTGGCGAAGTTGCGCTGAACCAGTTCTTCGGGCGAGACATTTAAATAGAAGACTGCGTCCGGCACCACGGCTATACCGTAGAGATTCTTCAGCCAGCTTTCGTCCAGCCCGCGCACCATGTCCCGCACCATCAGGGTGTAAATGTAACGGTCGGCCAACACCATGAAGCCCGCCCGCAACGCCGGCAAAATGATGTTCTCCAACTGGTCGGCAAAATCGGTCGCGTAAAAAAGGCTGAGCGTTTTGTGACTGAGAATGTTCCCTTGCTTGGCCTTCTCCAGCTCTTCACTTACGAGGGTCGAGCGTTTCAACCCCACCTGAACCGTGGCGTGGCCCGACGCTTCCAGCCCCTCGACCAGGAGCGCGATCTGGGTCGAGCGTCCGGACCCATCCGCCCCTTCCACAGCCACCAGCTTGCCGTGCAGCTTTTCCGGATCCACTCCCGGGATGCCATGGCCGTAAAAGCGGCGTTTGCTGTGGCGGGGGACGAGAATCCGTTTTTTCATAGGCCTACTCTACAGGCTGCTCGCGGCGAAAGAGGCGCTTTTGCGGGGGCGGCTTCGGCCTCGGCGCCGCTTTGCGCACAAACCTGGACAGCTCCAGCTTGTCGGCCACCAGTTCCCTGACCATGCTCTGCTGCACCTCGACCGCCTCGTTGGCGTCGATGACCAGGAAGTTAAACTCGGTGCTCATGGCAAGGTATTGTTCGAGAATGCGGCCTTGAAAGATGCGAAAGCTCTCGTAGGGGTCGGCCGAGAGCCTCAAATCCATCCCGGCCTCAAAATACTTCAACTGCGGCCGGCCATCGAGAATCCGGGTGAGCGAAACTTCCAAATCGGCTTTGAAAAAGAAGGTCAGGTCCGGCAAGGCGGCGAAATTGTAGATGCCCCGGACCCATTCCGACGGACAGCCACGCACCGAGTCGCGAGCAAAGGCGGTGAAAATGTAGCGGTCACACAACACCAGGTAGCCGGCGCGCAGCAGGGGGACTAACTGCCGCTCGTAACGATCCGCAAAGTCCGTTGCGTGAATCAGGCTGAAGGTGGTGGGTGAAAGCAGCTCGCGCTTCTTCCCTTTGCTCGTGGCCGACTTGACCACTTCCGACGAATTCCATTCGCTGAAAAAGACCTTCAACCCCTCCAGTTCCAGCCAGCGTTTCAAGAGGTAAATCTGAGTGGACTTGCCGGAGCCGTCCAATCCTTCCACCGCGATCAAGCGTCCCGGAAACTTCAACTCCGCAAACGTCTTTGTCATGCCTTGCGCTCAACATAGAAACTCGGGGCCTGAAAACAATGTTTTTTGAAGAGGCGCCCCGGCCTTCCTGCGGAACGCGCCGGCAAAACAGCAGGCGCGACGGCGTTTTGGCTCCAGCGGTTGTCACGCGCCTAAAAGGCCCGGCAAGCCGTTACGCCCGGCGTTGCGCCTGCGCCCGCGCCGGTTTGGTGGATATTCGATTGACCGGCCTGGGCCGCTCGCGAAGTATCCCCGCCCATATGGAATTCAACTGGCTTTCCGATCCTCAAGCGTGGATCGCCCTGGGAACCTTGACCTTGCTCGAGATCGTGCTTGGCATCGACAACATCGTGTTCATTTCGATTCTCGCGGGAAAGCTGCCGCCGGACCAGCGAAGCAAAGCGCGAAGGCTCGGTCTTACCCTCGCGCTCATCACGCGCGTTTTGTTGCTGATGGGGTTGAGTTGGATGATGGGATTGACCAAGACGCTCTTTGTCATTGGACCTTTCTGGGGAATGGATGAAGGCCATGCGGTGGCGGGCCGGGACCTGATCCTGATGGTGGGCGGACTATTCCTCCTGGGCAAGGCAACCTACGAGATTCATGAAAAGCTGGAAGGCGAGGATGGCGAGAGCAGCCGGAAGGTCCCGCCCAAATTCGCGTCGGTTATCCTCCAGATCTTGCTGTTGGACGTGGTCTTTTCCCTCGATTCGGTCATCACCGCCGTTGGCATGGTGCGCATCATCGCCATCATGGTCATCGCGGTGGTTCTGGCCATGGTCTTCATGTGGATTTTCATCAATCCCATTTCGGACTTTGTGGAGCGGCATCCCACCATCAAGATGCTTGCGCTCAGTTTTCTCATCCTGATC
>CAZCUL010000582.1:0-10530 GCA_964501475.1 uncultured Verrucomicrobiota bacterium
TGGCCACAACCCAGTGAGCGTGCGGCACGGGAGGAAAGTGCCCCGGCGAAAGTTCTCGCCCTCGCGTTCGTACCATTATCAGCGGAGGGTACGCAAAATCGTCTTTTGACCATGCACTCCTTATTTCAATGGCAGTGGCGCGCTGCGCCGTCAGCGCCGCGTTCAGCGGCGCAGCCATTCCGCCCGCTGCTGCGCGGGCGGACACCGCAGCGCGATGTCCCTGCCAGTTTCAGGGAGAGGAGGTTCATGAAGAGAGAATTGCAGATTTTCGGCAATCACCACTTGAAAGGAACAATCGTGCTGCGGTAGAAGATGGAAAAAGTATTTGCGACCTGAATTTTAAGCTGCATGCTAGAGTCAATTTATTAGCCCGGGCGATGCGAAAACACAGTCCAGTCTCTAAATGGTTCTGCTTCATGGCCGCCTTGGGTCTGCTTTTCTCCGCAGCGCCACGCCTGGCCGCTGCCGGATCGGATGAGCAAACCGCCCGCACCCTCGTTCATCTGCTCGATTACATTGCCCAGGACTACGGCGCCGCGGTGGCCGACGGCAAAGTCATAAGCGAGTTCGAATTTCAGGAAATGACAGAGTTCTGCCAGAGCGCCCGCGGGCTGGATTTGAATTTTTTTGGCCCTCTTATTGAGACCGAGATTCAAAATCAATTGCGTCATCTCGAACAATTGGTCCTCGCCAAGGCCTCCCATCAAGCCGTCGCTCAAGCCGCCCGCGCCGCCAAGGCAGAGGTCCTGCGCGTCTCGAACCTCGCCCTCGCCCCCTCTCAATGGCCTGATCTGGCACAGGGTGAACGGCTCTATGCTCAGAACTGCGCGGTCTGCCACGGACCGGAGGGCAAAGGCGACGGACCGTCCGCCCCTACCCTGGAACCGGCCCCCAGCAATTTTCATGACCCCGAGCGAATGGCGCAGCTTTCCCCCTTCCAGGCCTACAACACCATTTCGCTCGGTATCCAAGGCACCGGCATGGCCTCGTTCTCTCAGTTGGCCGATCGCGATATTTGGGCGCTCTCTTTTTACACCGTTTCGCTTCGGCACCGCGAAGCCGCCACCAGCAGTGCCAGTCTGCCGCCAGCCAATCAACTCCCGGTCCCGCTCGCGACCGTCGCTGCCCTTTCCGACATCGACCTCCTGGAGAAACTGCCCGGGAGCGAGTTCGATCAGAGGCAAGCTCTGGCCAGTTTGCGTTTGCATTCGGTCGAGCACTCTGCGGGTTCGTTGACGGTCGCCACTTCTCGTCTGCGCGAGGCCTTGGATGCCTATCGATTGGGGCAGTTTCAAACCGCCAGGCAAAATGCCCTGACGGCTTATCTTGAGGGAGTCGAGCCGGTCGAGCCCCGCTTGAAGGCAGTGAACGCAGCTTCAGTCCGGGAACTCGAGAAACGGATGCTGGCGGTGCGCCAGGCGATCGACTCCCGCCGGCCCGTTTCAGAAGTCGAAGCCGCTGTCGTCTCCGCGACCGACTTTGTGGCCCAGGCAGAGCAGTTACTCGCTGAAAGGTCGCTTTCGCCATTGCTGATTTCGTCCCTGGCGGCGGCCATTTTGCTTCGCGAAGGCTTTGAAGCGATCCTGGTCATCATTGCGATTCTGGGCGTGCTTCGGGCCGTGCATGCCAGGCGCGCCGCCCGCTGGGTACACGCGGGCTGGATTTCGGCTGTCGGGCTGGGGGTGATTTGCTGGTTTTTCTCCGACCTCTTAATGGCGTTGCCGGGACTGCAACGCGAGTTGATGGAGGCCGTGACCTCGTTGGTGGCGGTGCTGATTCTTCTTTACCTCGGGTTCTGGCTGCACAGCAAAACCGAGATTGGCCGCTGGAAAGCATTCATCGAAGGGCGCGTCAAAGCCGCCTTGCAAGGCGGTAACTTGTTCGGTCTGGCCAGCATTTCCTTCCTGGCCGTCTTTCGCGAAGCTATCGAGACGGTCTTGTTTCTCTCTGCGTTGGGCATCGAGGGCGGGAGCAGCGGCCGGACGGCGATCATCAGTGGAGTGCTGGTGTCATCAGTGCTGGTGGCTGTCATGGCCTGGGTGCTGGTCCGCTTCAGCGCGCGATTGCCCATTCGCGCTTTGTTTGCCGTTTCGGCGGTGCTGATGAGCATGCTGGCCATTGTCCTCACCGGCAAAGGGCTTCATTCCTTGCAGGAAAGCGGCGTCCTCTCCGTCACTTCGGCGCCATTCTCGTTTCGCTGGGACCTGGTCGGCTTTTATCCGACCATCGAAACGATTCTCGTCCAGGCCATCATTGTTTTCGTGACCGTCGCCTTGTGGATTTACGGAAAGAAGCCGTCCCATCCCTCCCCTGCCCTTTCGAGCCAGTCTTAAGCAGCCCCTGCCGCTTCCTTGCCCGCAGAAGCAGCGCAGCGACGAGCCCACGTCGATTCAGGAGTCGGGTTGTTCCTGACATTTCCGAAAAGTTCAGTTGCGGCCAAACAACGGCGCGGTTAAGCCTTGAATCGGAATGCCGTTTCGTCATGGCTGCCAGCCCACCAGATACTGTCCGCGCGTTCATCGCGATTGATCCGCCGGACTTCATCAAGACGCGTGTGACGGCTTTCCAGCACGAGCTGAAATCGGCATTGAAGATCAAGTCCATTCGCTGGACCCAGCCGGAACAGGTTCATGCGACCTTGAAGTTTCTTGGGCACCTTGCCGCTGAGTGCGTCGCTCCGGTCGAGACAGCTCTGCGCCAGGTCTGCGGGCGTGTCGCTCCATTCGATCTGGGAATTGCCGGGAGCGGCTGCTTCCCTGAACCTGCCCGGCCGCGCACCGTCTGGGTCGGCATCAATGGCGCGCTGGACACGCTCAGCCGTCTCCAGGAGCAAATTGACGCGGCTACGGCCGCATGGACGCCCAAAGAGGACCGGACTTTCCACCCGCATTTGACCATCGCCCGGATTCGCCATGCAAACGCGCGCGAAGCCAAAGCGCTTCAGGCCGCCCTCGGGAAACTCAGCGCGTCCCTGTCGGGAAGCTGGCCGGTCAAGACCATCGAACTCATGCGCAGCGAACCGGGCCCGCAAGGCGCGCGCTACAGCTTCCTGGCCAACATCCCACTGCTTTCTCACGGCCCAGGTCGTTCACTCTAAGCACGGGGCAGCATCTGAAGCGGAAATCCAGTCTCCACATCCGGCCAGCGAGCGATTTCCCCGCGCAGGTGAATCTGCCACATGATCGTGTGATGCCTCGCTTCAATGTGAATTGTGAGTGTAATACCCCGCCAGACGCGCACATGAGTGGCGCCCCGTAGTGACAGAGACCGATGTAATGGCCAGAAATGCGCGAATCGAAATGTTCTTGTGCGGTTTTATCTCTCGACGGGTTTATTCTTCCAAAGACGCAATGAGCGAAGAGAACCAACTTTTGCGACAATACGCACAGGAGCAGGATGAGGCAGCTTTTGCGGAGGTGGTCTATCGCCACCTCAACCTGGTCTATTCTACAGCGCTTCGTTGGGTAAGGAATGTGGAAATGGCCAAGGATATTACTCAGGTCGTTTTTGTCGATCTGGCAAAAAACTCAAGGTCGCTCTCCGCCGAGGTAGTCCTGTCGGGTTGGCTTTATCGGCACACCAGTTTCGTGTCGTCCAAGGCTCTCAGAACCGAGCTGCGCCGGCGTCGGCGCGAGGAACAGATGATGAGTGCTCAAGACATCGCCGCCGTTCAACCCTCACGCCCAGAGGAACTCGGGCAAATACTCGATGAGGCCATTCAGAGGCTCAAACCGGAAGACCGGGACGCGGTCGTGCTGCGCTTTTTACAGGAGAACTCCCTGGCAGAAGTGGGGAAGGCGTTCGGGATCAACGAGAATGCTGCCCGGATGCGAATTGACCGTGCGCTCGAAAAACTCAGGCTGGTTTTGTCCAGGCGGGGTGTCACATCGAGCTCAGCTTCGGTTGCGGCGGTATTGGGAGGATTGACCACCCCGGCCCCGACGGGCCTTGCGGCTGCCGTGACGACTTCGGCTTTGGCCAGCACGGCGACTGCCTCTGGCATTGGTCTTGGAATTATCCATACAATGAATACGACAAAGATAACAGCAGGTCTGGGCGCGGTCGTGCTGGCCGCGGGAATAACCGTTCCTGTGCTCATGCAGCAAAAGATCGCGCAATTGCAAAGGGACAATTCGGAATTGCGCGGACAGGGGGATGAGGTCGCAGAACTGCGCGGTGAGGTTGAACGCCTTTCCGGTATCAAAGTGGATTCGAATGAGCTGGAACGGCTCCGTTCTGAACGAGGTGAACTTGTTAGACTTCGTGGGGAGGTTGGGCTGCTTCGTCAGCGGCTCCGGGACGTTCAGAATTCGCAGACCCAACAGCACTCTGTTCAGTCAGGCGCGGATGAAATCAATGCCAATCCCACCGCCCAGGGTGACCCGGTGAAGCCGGGCTACTACGACGCCAGTTCATGGGCTGATTCGGGGTTTAGTTCGCCGCAGAACAGCACTCTCACTTTTCTATGGTCGCTACGACACGGGCATGCGCAGCAATACTCTGACTCACTCGGCAAAACCAACCTTCAGTCACTACCGATCGAATGGGCTCATGCTCTTGGAAAAGTCAAGGGCAGCCAGATCTCGGAGACGATGACCTCTGCGGATGGGGGCCTTATGGTAGGAATCCTCCATGAGTTGGCAGATGGATCTACGGAGAATAGCTGGCTTGGTTTTCACAATGTGGACGGCAAATGGCTGGTGAGAAGAATAACTGGCTACCCGATCAAGGTCTGGGCCGCCCAAGCACCGCGACCATGATCGTTTCAGCCACTGAAGCGGTCGTGATCGAGTCAAATCCCAAGCCAGAGATCCGTGGACCCTTTTACGCGCCTTTGGGCAGGCGTTAGCAGCCAAAGGCCGAAAGCAATGTTCAGAAAGCGGACTGGTGGCGATCACTTCATCCAGCGCGGGCGGCATCATCAGGAGCATCACGACTGAGGCTGCCAGGCAGAGCGTGCACCAGGCGCCGACACCGACCGGTTGCAGAATAACCAACACAATGCTTGTCACTCCGGGCGGAATGATGAACAACCCGAAGAGCAGCACCATCCGGGGCATCGTGCGCCAGCGCCGGCGCCCGGAGGAAGAGCAGATTCACTGTGAACTTGCCCACAATTTCAAGGAAAGCCACAATCTGGTCATGTCCTCATCGCAACCTGACCCATCCGCCATTCTGCAAACGGCGTTTTCCTTCTGGTCGTCGAAAGTGCTGCTCACCGCCGTGGAGTTCGGAGTGTTCACGAAGCTTTCAAATCGCCGCCTCACCGGCGCGGAACTCGGCGCGGAACTCAGGCTTCACCCGCGCGCCATTCCGGACTTTTTCGACGCGCTTGTCGCAATGAAGTTTCTCGACCGCGAAGGCGACGGGCCGCAGTCGAAGTATTTCAATACGCCCGAAGGCGCACTGTTCCTCGACGAGAACAGCCGGCGCTATGTCGGCGGCATCCTGGTCATGCTCAATGCGCGGCTCTTCAAGTTCTGGCACGACCTGCCCGAGGCGCTTCGCACCGGCAAGCCGCAGAACGAGATCAAGCACGGACAGAAGGGCATGTTCGAGGAGCTTTACGAGGAACTACCGAGGCTGGAGCAATTCATGGGCGCGATGACGGGCCTCTCACGCATCAATTTCGAAGCTTTCGCCGACAAGTTTGATTTCTCCGGATTCAAGACGCTCTGCGACATCGGCGGCGCTACCGGCCTGCTTTGTATTGAGGTGGCAAAAAGACATCCGGACTTCAAATGCACCAGCTTTGATTTGCCGCCGGTCGAACCCATCGCGAGGAAGCACATCGCCGCCGCCGGCCTGAGCAGCCGCGTGGGCACGGCCTCGGGTGATTTCTTCGAAGACCCCTTGCCCAAGGCCGACGTCATCACCATGGGCATGATCCTGCACGACTGGAATCTGGAGAAAAAGATGCACCTCATCCGCGCGGCCTATGACGCGTTGCCGCCCGGCGGCGCGCTGGTGGCCATCGAAGCGCTCATTGACGATGCGCGGCGCGAGAATGTGCAAGGGCTGCTCATGTCCCTGAACATGCTCATCGAATTTGGCGACGCGTTCGACTATTCCGGCGCGGACTTCCGCAAGTGGTGCGGCGAAGTCGGCTTCAAACGCTTTGAAGTCATCCACCTCGCCGGGCCATCCAGCGCGGCGGTGGCTTACAAGTGAAGAATTCCAGCAGCAGCCCAATTCTATTTCCAGCATGAACCCGATCCAGATCCTGAACGACGGCGGCAAGCCGTGCATCCCAAGCCGATCTCCCTGATTACTGTGTCTGGTCTTCCAGCCATTCTGTCTCCAACCATCTGCGGAATGTTCGGCTTGGAGACGTTCCTCGAACCGCCGCAGAGCCATGGCTGCGCTGGCCGCCCGCCTCAATCCACACGCTCGCGCCACTTCCAGCAAGCTTTGGCCGCTGCCAACTGGCATCATACAAGGCCAGATCCCGTCCCCAAACTCCATGTCGCTCTTCAAAATCCGGCCTACGCTCTCCGCGCCCCTGCTCGAACCGCGCTTCGCACTTCATGAAAACCCACTCGTTTGGTCTCGCCCTCCTTCCTCCCTTTCCTGACCCCCGCGAGGCGAAGGTATGAATCCAACCCTGGCCGTGGGGATCATACTTGCCCAGCCGCCCGCGCTCGTAATTAATTAGGAATTGTGAAGCTGGGGTCGCCAACGGCTCAGCGAGGACGCATTCGCCCTACCGAATACGGCGTCCAGGCGTTTTGCCCAAGGCAGGGGCGAGTCCGTCCTTGGGCGAGGCGCACTGGTCATTCCCCCGCCTCAGCTCAGCGAGGACGCTTCGCTCCACCGGTTTCCGCCGCCGCTCGGGTGAGCCGCACGCCCGCTCCGCCGGTTTGTGTAAAGCTGCACGACACTCGCACCCCATTTCCGCCCTTTCGAGTATTTTCGCATTTCGTTGATTTTTAGCTTGTATTTTGTCCCGAGGTTGGCGACCATCGGTAATTCGCTAATCAGGTATCAATTCCAGATGTATTTTCTATGAAGCACCACTCGACTAATCGCGCCGGATGGCTTTGCGCCGCTTTGTCTCTGCTTTACGCGTCCTTTGGTCATGGACAGGGACTTTTTATTGATTTCACCGCGACTGGCGGCCCGGTCGAGGCGGGTTACCAGGGCTACTTCGCCACTCAGGAACAGCCCGCCACGTTTACGGCCCAGTCCTTTGCCGCCTTTGGCACCACCGTTACAATCACGCCTTCCTGGAACGGGACTTTAACCGTGGGGCAGAACCCGCAATTGATCGACCGGAATAGTCAGGGCGATTTTTTCCGCGATTGGATCGGAACCGATGCGCGGGGCGCCCTGGTGGCCAATGATCCCATGACCCTCCAGATTGATGGCCTGCCTGCTGGAATCTACGAGTTCATCTCGTATCATCACGACCCATCCAACCAAACCGAGCCGTTCGACCTTACGATTAACGATGCCAGCGGATCCAGACTGATCAGCAACATCGATATCTCTGCCGGCGGTGAAACTCCCCGATCAACGGTTAACCAGGTTCTTCACTCCGATGGAGCCAGTCCCATCACCCTGGTCTTTGATGCGCGAACCGACAGCGATTTCTTCCTCTGCAATGGGTTTGATATTCCGACCAATTTGGACAGCGACAGCGACGGGCTGATCGACGATTGGGAGATCGAGCATTTCGGGAGCATCGAGGCGCAGGATGGAACGGGTGATCCGGATATGGACGACCTGTCCAATCTGGAGGAGCAGGCTGCCGGAACCGACCCCAATGATCCGGATTCCGACGATGATACGTTGCTTGATGGCGATGAATTGGCCGCCGGGACCGACCCCGCCAATCCTGACACCGACGGTGACGGCCGAACCGATGGCGAGGAAGTCAATGGCGCGGTCACGTCGGACCCCCTGCTCGCGGACACTGACGGCGATCTGATCGACGACGGCGATGAAGTTGCCAACGGCTCGGATCCGCGAGACGCGAACGATTTTCCCCGAGTGGACCATTTGCAGGTGGACTTTTCCGGCACGAACGGGCCGCTGGAATTGTTCTACCAGGCTTATTTGGCGCTGCATGAAGTCAATTCACTCGATTCGGATCCCGTTAACGGAGACCCGTTCGGTGTCGATCGTCTGAATGAATCCTACGAGGCCTTCGGCGGCAGTGTGGACATCTCAATCTCCTATCCGAATCTGGATCGGGCGGCGTTCACCGAGGATCAACTCAGGACGGTGAAGCAGTCTCTCGATCGTGGGGGCTTCCTGGCCAATTACGCCGGGACCAAGACGAACCTGATTCGCGATTGGATCGGAACCGACGCGCGAGCCGGCAGCAACGGCAACGGCGAGACACCCACCACCCTTCGGCTCACCATCAGCGGATTGGCAGCGGGGGACTATCTCCTCCGGACCTACCACCACGACCTGCAAAACCAGAGCGGCACGTTCGGTATCCGCGTGACCGACGCCGACACCGCCGGCGTGCTCCTCAGCGACAAGTTCCGTCAGACCACCAGCACCGGCGGGAACAACGCCGATCCCGGCGCTGGGAACGGCCCGGAAGTGTTGCGCTCCACCGTCTCTCAGGTCATCCGGGCCAACGGCACCGATCCGGTGATGATCGATTTCGAAAAGAGAGAGGGCGCCACTGTCGAGGAAAGCTTCTTTGTCCTGAACGGATTTGAACTCGAAACGACTGTCGATTCGGACCAGGACGACATTCCGGATGCGGTGGAAATCGCCCTGGTGGGTGATCTGAGCCGGGATGGCACCGGCGACTTCGACAACGACGGAGTAACGGATTTCCTCGAACTGCTGCTCAATCTCAATCCCGGCAACCCTGATACGGACGGCGACGGCCTGGAGGACGGAGAAGAACTCGGCGGTGATCCCATCTTCGCTCCCACGATTACTATCACCTCTTTTGCCTTCGATCCGATGACCGAAATGGTCACGATGGATTGGGACCCTGAGGTGGCCGGCGACGTGGAGGCCGGAACAGACGTCACCGCTGGTTTTCCGGAGACGGCTGCGACCGGAGTTGTGCCTCCGACAACTTTTGGACTTCCTCCGGCGCTGGCCGGGCAGTCTCAGGGCTTTTTCAGGGTAGTTGGCCCTTCGGCTGGTTTGGGGACGCATCCCTTCGTTGCTGACACAGATGGCGACGGTTTGTCGGATGGCGACGAAGTCAATGTGCACGGCTCGAATCCGTTGAGCGCGGATAGCGACGACGATGGCTTCAATGATCCGCGCGAAGTGGCTGACGGCTCGGATCCATCCGATTCGGAATCTGTTCCCGACCAGGATGGCGATGGCTATTCGAACGCCAGGGAAATCGCTGCCGGCTCCGATCCCAACGATCCGAACAGCTTCCCGCTTCCGCCCGAGGGCGCGTTGTTTGTGGACTTCAATTCAAACCAGGACGATGGAGGCAATTCAAACACGGATCCAGACCCAGCCCTCTCCATGGCGAACCACAATCAAAAGGGCTATCAGTCTTACCACGCCAACCACGAGGTGCATGCGGAATTCGCGCTGGCCAGCTATTCGGCTTTCGGCACGACGGTGACGCTTCAACCGAGCTGGCCGAACACGACCGATGTCCGGGTGGAACAATCCATTGATCGAAACGATCAGGATGCCGCCGGTAACGTTCTCGGCGGCAACGACGCCAACTGGCAGGGCGACCAAATCAACCTCTTGACCGACTGGATCGGCACGGACACGCGCACCGGCGGCGGTGGCAACGGCGATTACGACGGGATGACGGGCACACCAACGCCCATGGACCTGGAGATTGGTGGGTTGCCGGCCGGTATCTACAGTTGGCGGTCTTATCACCATGACACCGAGAACGCCCACGCCGATTTCATCGTGGAGTTCTCCACCAATGGCGCGGCTGGTCCTTTCACTCAGATCATGGGGCCGGGCGTCAACGGGGTTTTCAGCATGACGGATTCCACCACCGGTGGGACGCCAGCTTCGACCATGGTTTACGTCGGATTCCCCAGCAACGGATCGAGTGACCCGGCGGACTTGCCGTCAACAGTGGAGACCACGTTCGCGGCCACCGGGCTGGATTCAGTCGTATTTCGTTTCACCCCGTTTGCGAACACCGCTGTGCATAAACAACTCTGGGGCATGAATGCGTTTGAACTCATCCAAACGGCTCCCGGAGATGTCGATGGCGATGGGTTTACTGATCCGCGCGAAGTCGCCGATGGATCCGATCCGAACGATCCGGCCAGCGTTCCGGATCAGGATGGCGATGGCTATTCCAACGCTCGGGAGACCGCGGCGGGCTCGGATCCGAATGATGCCGATAGCTTCCCGCTTCCGCCCGAGGGCGCGTTGTTTGTGGACTTCAATTCAAACCAGGACGATGGAGGCAACTCAAACACGGATCCAGACCCCGCCCTCTCCATGGCGAACCACAATCAAAAGGGCTATCAGTCTTATCACGCCAACCACGAGGTGCATGCGGAATTCGCGCTGGCCAGCTATTCGGCTTTCGGCACGACGGTGACGCTTCAACCG
>CAZCUL010000583.1:0-6109 GCA_964501475.1 uncultured Verrucomicrobiota bacterium
ACCCGCCGGTGCCATGCATTTTTATCAGGTTGCGGCCATTCCGCCCGCGCCCTTTTTCACGGATGACTTCGAGCAAGACCTCGGATGGACTCACGGCGGCGCGGGGGACAGTTGGGAGCGAGGCACGCCTACCACAGGCCCTGGCAGCGCCCACAGCGGAAACAACGCCTGGGGGACCGACCTGGACGGGCCGTATCAGGACTTCACCATGCAATGGCTGCGTTCGCCGGTGATCGATTTGAGCAGCGCCTCTGCGGCGACGCTGGAATTTTGGGAGTTTCGCGATGTGGAGCCGCTTTTCCTGGGTGATCCGGTCGATTTCACCACCGTCCGAATCAAAGACCCGGCCAATCCAGAGGGAGCGGCCATTGCCCAGTTGGCTCAAGATGTCGGCACTCAAACACAGTGGACGAGGCGCTCGTTCGCGCTCCCGCCCGAAGCGGTGGGGCGAACGATCATTCTCGAGTTCATGCTCACCTCGGACGATTTTTCGCCCATGCCACAGGCAGGGTGGTACATCGACGACGTGCAGATAATCTCGGAGTAGGCGGAGGCCGGTCTGGAGAAGCAGTGATGCGGAAACATGGCAACGCCGACAGACCGTTTGGGGAAGGTTGGGGAAAAGAGAATGAAAGCCACCATTGATGTTTGCGGGTTTTCCTCCAATGGTTCAGGTTGGTAACCAGATATGAATAAACTCCGCCAAGCGCGCCCGGCTTTTACGCTCATCGAGCTTCTGGTCGTGATCGCGATCATTGCCATCCTGGCTTCCTTGCTTTTGCCGGCCCTGGGCCGGGCCAAGGAAAAGGGCAAGCGCGCCGCCTGTCTCAGCAACCTCAGAAACATCGTCCAGGGCTGCACGATGTACGCCATGGATAACGACGAGGTGTTTTTTAGCGCCCGAGAAGGCCGGGTGCAGATCGCCCTCAATCCGCCAGAATGGCAGGCCTCAGCCACTGTTGAATTGTCGGGAAAGGTCTGGACCTGCCCGAACCGCCCCGACTTTCCCCAATTGGAAGCCAGCTTCGGTCAATGGATCATTGGTTATCAGTATTTCGGCGGCGTCAGCAACTGGATCAGCCCCGTCGGAGTGTTCAAGTCCCGAAGTCCAGTGAAGCTCAGCGCCTCCCAGCCTGGCTGGGTATTGGCCTCCGACGCCGTCATCAAAGTGGATAATATCTGGGGCGCCGGTCGGCCGACCGCATATGCCAATATGCCGCCTCATCGGGACAACTTCCCTTGGCCGGCAGGCGGCAACCACGCGCACATCGATGGCTCGGCTTACTGGGTTCGGTTCCAGGACATGTATTACATTCACAGTTGGGCAGGCCAGGACGGGAGCGGGACCCGGAGAGCCTACTTCTACCAGGATGACCTCGGCGACTTTCCGCCGTTGGCCCGGCTCCGAGGCACGGCCGGCCCATGACGTTTCGTCCCTTTCATCTACGCAAGAAAAGGGCGGGACAGGCGGGCATCTCCACAGGGCAAACTATCCTGCTGGTGCTGGCCATCCTGGCCCTTGCTTTCGCCAGTTACCGCTTGTGGACCATGTCCGGGACAGACCGTGTCAGCTACCCTTACTGGTGCAAGGATTGCAAAGCTGTCTTCGACGTCAGTGAGCTGGGAAAGGATCCCGAAAACTGGAAAATGCCCCCGGGAGCGCGCAGCGACTCGGTCGTCTATTGCCTTCGTTGCAAGACCGGTTCTGCCTACCCGGCCGTTCCATGCCATCAATGCGGCACCGTCCATGTGCTCCATCTCTGGAAAAATAGCGATTGCCCTAAATGCAATCCCGAGATTGCCCAGGCTGCCGCCGCCGAGGGAATCGACCTTACCCCGCCTGAATTGCGGTAACAGTCCGCTGTCCCGATGGCCGAACCGTGACGAGATCAGGAGCAACTCTTTTTGCGGGGCGCGGCTGTTCCCAGCCGCCGCACGAACGAATTCGAAAAGGCCTGGGGATTCTCCCGCGTAATCATGCTTCCGGCCGCTGCGGCTGAGGACAGCCGCTCCGGGCTAAAATGAGAATGGCTGCGAGATCAGATCGCGGGTTGTGCCTCCGGACTGGTAATGTTAATTTCGCGCAAATGATCCGGTTCCGCTCGATAATCGCAAGCGCTGTCCTGCTCTCGCCACTGTTGGCGGAGGCCGGGTCGGTGGACTATCCGCGCGACGTAAAGCCGGTTCTCAGGGCCCATTGCTACGAATGCCACGGGCCCTCGAAGCAAAAGGGGGGGCTGCGCCTGGATACGGCGACTTTCGCCTTGCGGGGAGGCGATTCCGGGCCGGCCATCGTTCCCGGCCGCAGTGGAGAAAGCCTGCTTTTGCAGGCAGTGCTTGGGGCCGCGAAAGATTTGGATCGAATGCCTCTCAAGGCCGCCGCCCTCGCCGAAGCGGACATTTCCCTTTTGAAGAACTGGATTGATCAAGGGGCGAAAGCGCCGGAAAACGAACTGGCGGCGCAGCCCGCAAGTCAAACCCGGCATTGGTCGTTCATCCCGCCGCGCCGCCCGGCCTGGCCTCAGGTCAAAAACCCGGCCTGGCCACGCAATGCGATTGATCGGTTTATCCTGGCTCGATTGGAAAAGGAAAAGATCGCGCCGTCGCCTGAAGCGGATCGCATCACTTTGATACGGCGTCTGAGCCTGGATTTGATTGGATTGCCGCCCGCGCCGGAACAAGTGGATGCGTTCAGGAATGACACGCGGCCGGATGCCTATGAGCACCTGGTCGAGCGACTGTTGAACTCGCCGCATTACGGAGAGCGCTGGGGCCGGCATTGGCTTGATGTCGCCCGCTATGCGGATTCCAACGGTTACAGCATCGATGCTCCGCGCTCGATCTGGAAATACCGCGATTGGGTGATTGACGCATTGAATCGAGACATGCCCTTCGACCAATTCGTCATCGAGCAGCTCGCGGGCGATTTACTCCCCGGCGCCACTCTGGAACAGCGCATTGCCACGGGCTTCCATCGCAACACTCAGATCAATCAGGAAGGCGGCATTGATCCCGAGCAATTCCGCATCGAAGCGGTTCTGGACCGGGTAAACACGACAGGGACGGCCTTTCTCGGTTTGACCATTGCCTGCGCGCAGTGTCATAGCCACAAATTCGATCCCATTTCGCAGCGGGAATATTTCGAGCTGTTCGCCTTCTTTAACAGCTCCGACGAGCCCACGTTGGAAATTGCCAGCCCGGAGCAGCTCCGGCAGCGGGACGGTTTGCGGCGCCAAATCAAAAAGCTCCAGGACGGGCTCAAGGAATACGACGCCACGCTGTCCGAGAGGCAAAAGGAATGGGAAAAATCGCTGACACCGGATCAAATCGAGGCGCTGGACGAGGGCATTGCCTCGCTTCTCAAAATCGAGCCGGAACAGCGCAGCCGGCAGCAACAAGAGCGATTGGAGAAGTCTTTCAGAGGCCGTGATCGCGCCCGGCGGGAAATGGCGCGTCAATTGGACCAACTGCAGAAGCGGGAACCGCGGTTTGTCACCACCATGGTCGTGGCCGAACGCGACCAGCCGCGCGACAGCTTTGTTTTTGTCAAAGGCGATTTCACCCGGCGCGGCGATCCGGTAACTGCCGGTGTTCCAGCGGTTCTTCACCCGTTAACCGCGGAGAATCCGACGCGCCTGGACCTGGCAGAATGGCTGGTCGATTCGAGGAGCCCCTTGACCGCTCGCGTGATGGCGAATCGCATCTGGCAGCGTTATTTCGGGCTCGGCCTGGTCGAGACCGAGAACGATTTCGGCACGCAAGGGACGCCGCCGACCCATCCCGAATTGCTCGATTGGCTTGCGACCGAGCTGATGGATCGGAATTGGAGTTTGAAGGCGATTCACCGGTTGATCGTGACGTCGGCCACCTACAGGCAGGCTTCACGGGCTCGCCCGGAACTTGCCATCGTTGATCCGCGCAACCGGCTTTTGGCCCGGCAATCACGTTTGCGGCTGGATGCCGAGATCGTGCGTGATGCGGCGCTCTCGAGCAGCGGCATGATCGAGCCTATCATTGGCGGACCAGGCGTCTTTCCGCCGCAGCCCGACGGCGTCATGACGCTCGGCCAGTCGCGTCGGGAATGGAAAATGGACACTGGCGCCGATCGATATCGGCGCGGCATCTACACCTTTTTCTGGCGGGCCACGCCGCATCCGGCGCTGGCGGTGTTCGACGCGCCGGATTCCTTCAGCACCTGCACCCGCCGCGTTCGTTCAAACACGCCGTTGCAGGCATTGACCCTTCTGAACGACAAAGCGTTTTTTGAACTCGCGAAAAACCTGGCCCGGCGCATCGTCAGGTCCGGTCCGGGCGATCACGGCGACCGCATCGATTATGCCTTCCGTCTTTGTTTGGGGCGCGCGCCGGACGAACCGGAGAAGTCGCGCCTGAGCCGGCTTTTGACTGAGGAGCTCGAAGCGTCCGGGGCTGCTTCCGGCTCGCGGCAAGGCCGCAAGCCCGGAGCCGCCGGTGAAGAGCCGGACGAGCTTTCCGCGTGGACTACGGTCGCGCGTGTTCTGCTCAACCTGGACGAAACCATCACTCGCGAATGATGTCATGAACCCGACCGCCCATCCGCTGCAATCCGTGACCCGGCGGCATTTCTTCAGCCGTTGCGGACTTGGCCTGGGCGGCATCGCGCTGGCCTCGCTTTTGGGCGGGAACAAGGGGTGGGCTGCCACCGCGGCCAATCCACTCGCGCCGCGCAAGCCGCATTTTCGCCCCCGGGCCAGGAACATCATTTATCTTTTCATGGCCGGCGGGCCCTCGCAGTTGGAGTTGTTCGATCACAAACCGAAGCTTGTCGAACTCAACGGAGAACCGATCCCGCAATCGTTCATCGAAGGGAAGCGTTTTGCCTTTATGGGCAGCAGCCACGGGACGAAGCTGCTGGGCGCACGGCGGCAGTTTCAGCAGCACGGCGGGAGCGGCGCGTGGGTAAGCGACTTGTTTCCCCACACCGCGACCATTGTGGACGACATCACCATCCTGAAATCGTGCGCCACAAACCTCTTCAATCACGCGCCGGCCAAGCTGTTCATGAACACCGGTTCGGGGGTTTTTGGACGGCCCAGCATGGGCGCGTGGGTCACCTATGGCATTGGCAGTGAATCGGACAGCCTGCCCGGTTTCGTGGTCTTGCAGTCCGGTCCCCGCGGCCCGCGCGGCGGCGCGGTCAATTGGGCGAGCGGGTTTCTCCCGACGGCCTACCAGGGGGTGCCTCTGCGCGGCCAGGGCGAGCCCATTCTGAACCTGTCCACTCCCAAAGGGGTGAGCGACGCGAGCCAGCGCCGGGCCATCGACGCGATTCGCGATTTGAATTTGAAGCGGCTGGTCGAGACTGGCGATCCGGAAATCAGTACGCGTATCTCCGCTTACGAAATGGCTTATCGCATGCAGACGAGCGGGCCGGAGCTGATTGATCTTTCCGGCGAATCGCAACGCACCCTCGAGCTTTACGGCGCGCAGCCGGGCCGGGCCTCTTTTGCCAATAACTGCCTGTTGGCCCGCCGCCTGGTGGAACGGGGCGTGCGCTTCGTCCAGTTGTACCACACCAATTGGGACAGTCACGGCGGTCCGGGCGAGAACCTGCAGGGCGACTTCGAAAAGGTCTGCCGTGAAGTCGATCAACCTTGCGCCGCCTTGGTGAAAGACTTGAAAGAACGCGGTCTGCTCGAGGATACGCTGGTGATCTGGGGCGGCGAATTTGGCCGGACGCCCATGGGCGAGAACCGCGACACCACCGGACGCAATCACCATATCGACGCCTTTACCATGTGGTTCGCCGGGGGAGGCGTGAAAGCCGGCGCGGTCGTGGGCGCCACTGACGAGCTCGGTTTCAACGCTGTCGAGGACCGGGCGCATGTCCATGACATCCACGCCACCATTCTTCATCTGCTTGGGCTCGACCACACCAACCTGACTTTCCGGTTCCAGGGGCGCGACTTTCGGCTGACCGACGTCGAAGGGGAAATCATCAAGAAGATTCTGGCTTAGCCCCATTACGGGCGCCGCACATTCAACCGGTAGAACCCGCCGGTCTCCACGCCGGGAATCGGGATCACGATCCAGTCGCCTGTCCCGCTAATGTTGCCTTGCAACTCCACCC